>JAYVBU010000051.1:0-4217 GCA_043750335.1 Betaproteobacteria bacterium
GGTGGGCAATAGCTCGACCATGGCCAGCGCATGCTCTGCATCATGCACTTCCCACTCGGCGGTATCGCGTGTGTACTCATCGAGAAACGGCAAGGCATCGAGCACGGCGTCCAAGTGCGCTTGCTCTTGCGCCAGATCGCGCGCCGCGCCAACCGATTCGCCTTTGATGGCGGCCATCAGGCGCTTGCGTCCTACGCCGGGAACCAAGCGCGGGCCATCTGCGCCCAACGGTGCCGCCACGATGCGTAAATACAAACCATTTCCGACCGGTGCTAACTCCGCGCGCAACTGCGCGCAAGCTGCAACTTCGCGCGCCGCTTGCACATGATCTGCATGTACTTGAAAGTGGCTGGACAAGGCATGCAACGCCTGCTTTAACGCGTCCTCCTCGCTCGCCGGGATGTCGATCTTGCCTGACAGTAATTGCGCGGCGCGACGTTGGGCGGGGCTCATGCGAATAACACTCACCCGCTGTGCGCCTTCCTCGCGCAAAGTGATCAGCCGCAGCGCTTCGGCCTCGCGCTTTTCGTCGCTGCTCCAGTAATAAGATTCGGCATCTTTCTCGCTGTCGCGCAGTGGCGGCGTCACCTTGAGCGTGACGCTCTCGCCTTTTTTTATCACTTCGATTTCCGGCACGCCTTCTACCAACTCAACAAACTGATCGAGGCGGTGCGCCAACACCACTGCCGGATGGCCGATCAAAGCCTGAATCGCCGCAGCTCTATCGAGCGTGCGCTGCCTTGCACTGCGTCCATCTTGGCGAATAGTTAAGGCGACCTTGGCATCCCAAGGTGCGAGTTTGGCATTGGCGGCAATCTTAGCCAGGCTGATCGGCTTGGCCTTGCTCCAGCTACGTTGACCGCGTTTTTGCTCCTGACACGTGATCTCCTTCACCTCGCCCTGTTTGCCTGTATGCACAACCCATACTAGGCGCGCACTTTCGACGCCCTCGCTTGGCGACTTTTCGGTGGACAAGGCTTGCAGCGCCGTTAGCACATCGCGCCAGCGCGCTTCACCCCCTGCGACAAAAAATCCGGCGGGCGGCGCACTGTTTTCGAGGACGGCTTGCGCGCCGTCCAGTTGTCCGATCAGCCAGTGCAAGCCGCATGCGGCCAGGGGTTCGCGCAGGGCGGAGATACCTTGCTGGATACGCGCGCGCTCCGGCGGCTTGAGTTTGAGCGTATCGCCGCCCAGCCACGCCGCGAGCAGGGTGCGCCACAGATTGTCCAAGCCGCCATGGCTGGTTGAATAGGGCACGAATACGCTACTCTCCAGCGCCGCTTCGCCTAGTCTCGACTCTATCGCATGCACCCACAGCCCCCACCATTGGCGGATATCGGGTGAACGCGAACCCGCTTCGCCCAAACAAAACTTGCGTGCTAAGGCCAAATGTTTCGGCGTCTGTTGCGCCAACAAACACAGGGGATAAATCCAAGCCAGGCTGGCTGGGAAAATCCGCTTACGTACGCTAATCTCGCTTTGGCGCAGCTTAATCGCAGCCTCGAACGCCGCTTGAGCCTCGCTCCAGCGCCCCGCCTGCGCCAGCGCGAAAGCGCGCAACGCATCACTCGCACCCCCCTCAATACCCTCAAGCAAGATTAACGCTTGTACGCGCTCGCCGCGATTGAGTAACCATTCGGCCAAGCACAAACGGATATAGCCCGGTACTGCTCCGGGTTCGCTGGCCAGACTCAACGCCCACTCAGCGATGGGCAGCAGGTTCGCATCCCAGTTCAGTGACAAATCGGCGATGCTCTCCAACGCAATACCCCAGCGCCATTCGGGCACGATGCGCACAAAGGTATCCGGGGCAAAATCTTCAAGCACTGCTTCCTGGATAATGCCGCGCCAATCCATCGCGTGCTCGATACGCGACTTCATCTGATTCAAATTCTCCACGGATGCGCCGCCAAGCAGATTCAAGCGCACCAGCGCAATCGTCGCATCGCGGTCGTATATCGGCCAGTAGAAAGAAACCGGCCCCCCGCCGCGCACGCCGGATAATTCATACAACACCTGCTCCAGCGCTTGCCAATCGTTATCAGCAAGCAGCGTCCGATACAAAGCGCTACGCGATTCGGTGACCAGACGATAGTGTCCCTGGCAAGTCGGATGCTCCTGCAACAATCCCTGCGTGCGCAGTGAATGCTGCAACTCCTTTACATTCTCTAACGTATACGCGCGCCCATCCCCCCGCTTATGCCCCAAAAGACGCAAGACATTGAGCAAGACAGAGCGCGTACGATACGACCACAAGAGCGCCATGGCGCTGGCAACTTTAGCGACATCATCGGTAGATGTGGGCGCGTTAAACGAATCGGGGAACATGTTTTGCGTCATGGGTGTGGGCTCAGGAAAGAGGGACTAAATTTGCACGATTATCCCTGAAAGATCGCGCCAGTTCATTGCCAGCAACTAAGCCGCCTTAAATTTAACCGGGCTAACATCCCGCAAATCATAGATGTCTTGCATGGCAAGCCAACTTTCCGGTGAGCGCCCAATGGCTCTCGAAAAACGCAGCGCCATCTCCGGAATAATGCCGCTGGAACCCTTCAAAATACGATTTAAAGTGGACGCGGCCACGCCAAGTTTCGTGGCAAGCTCGCGGCAACTCAAGCCATACGACTCCAAGTAAACCGCCTGAACAAACTCGCCCGGGTGCGGAGGGTTATGCATCGTCATTTGTGATAATCCGCATAATCCAAAACATGCACGTTTCCATCTCTAAACTCAAAAGTCAGCCGCCAGTTGCCATTCACCCAAATCGACCAACGACCACGGTCACTTCCATGGCGATTCTTTAATCGTGGTCTGTCCCCAATTCGCGCGCCCAATTCGCGGATTCGCGTGGTTTTCGCTGGGGCTGTAGAAGCAATTGATTATAGCGGTGCGGGGTTTAATAGGTGAAATGAAAACAGCATTGGCTCATCGAACTCCGCACTATTCTCCATAGTGCTTATCTTGCTTCTCAAGCACTAGCCGTCACTCGACTTTAAGTATCACAAGGAATTAATTGGCAGCCAGCTTCGCTACTTCGTCATACGTCCAGCCTTGTCCATTAGCAAAAACAAGTCGTTTAGGGGGCATGCCCGGAGCAGGCGGATTTAAACGATTACCCGTTTACACAAAAGCGCCGACACCCTCGGAAAATACTCATTACTTTTCCTTTAGAGTCTTGCCATAAATGCTTTGTGTTACTGCATATAGCGCGGCGGACTACAACCGCATCTCTATCCCATGCTTCGCCATATATTCCTTAGCCTGACGCACGGTGTATTCGCCAAAATGGAAAATGCTCGCCGCGAGCACGGCGTCGGCGTGGCCTTCGAGCACACCGGCGACGAGGTGATCTAAATTGCCGACCCCACCGCTGGCGATGACGGGGATATCAATTGCGTCGGACACGGCGCGGGTCAGCGGCAAGTTGAAGCCGATTTTGGTACCGTCGCGATCCATGCTGGTCAGCAAGATTTCTCCCGCACCCAGGCGCTCTACTTCTTTTGCCCATTCCACTGCATCGAGGCCAGTGTTCTTGCGGCCACCATGGGTGAACACTTCCCATTTTCCGGGACTGGTTTGTTTGGCATCAATGGCGACGACGATGCACTGATTGCCGTGGCGCGCGGAGGCATCGGCAACGAGTTGCGGATTCTGCACGGCGGCAGTATTCATCGAGACTTTATCTGCGCCTGCGTTCAGCAAGCGTCGCACGTCGCTCACCTGGCGCACGCCGCCGCCCACGGTGAGCGGAATGAATACCTGTGCGGCTACCGCTTCGATGATGTGCAAAATAATGTCGCGGTCGTCGCTGCTGGCGGTGATGTCGAGAAAGGTGAGTTCGTCCGCACCTTGATCGTCGTAGCGGCGCGCGATCTCGATCGGGTCGCCCGCGTCGCGCAGGTTAACGAAATTGGTGCCTTTGACCACGCGGCCAGCGGTGACGTCGAGACAGGGGATGATGCGTTTAGCGAGGGACATATTGGGTAAGCAGTGAGCGGGAAACGATGAACGGTATGGTTGGTGGAATTATTCTGCTTACGACTCCCTGCTTACTGCTTACCCAGCTCATCCGCCATCTTCTGCGCCGCGACAAAATCCAGCGTGCCTTCATAAATCGCGCGGCCGGTGATGGCGCCCATGATGCCTTCGGCTTCGACTAAGCATAGGGCTTTGATGTCGTCGAGGTTGGTGATGCCGCCGCTGGCGATGACGGGGAT
>JAYVBU010000052.1:0-4208 GCA_043750335.1 Betaproteobacteria bacterium
AAGGCATCCAAGGCACGCCCGATTTCGGGCAACTTGGGCAGCACTTGGGCTGCGCGCGTCAGAGCCTCGCGTTGCCCGTATAGCGTGGGCAGCACAAGTAAGGCAGCGCGCACGCTGGCATCCAGATTGCGCGTCAAATCGTCTATCGTTGGCACATCCTTGGCTTGCAAAGCGCGGAACAAATCGGCTTCCAACTCAGCGTCGGCTTTCGCGGCTTGCAGCAGTGCGCGGAAAATGCCGACGTGCCCCAGGTCCAAATGCACCGCTGTCAAACCCAACGCCTTAAGTGTTTTCAGCAGCAATTGCTGCACTTCCAGATCGGCTTCCAAACCCGCATGCCCGAACAGCTCCGCGCCGATTTGCAGCGGCTCGCGGCTGAAATGCGAATTGCCCGGCTGAGTGTGCAGCACACTGCCGGCATAACATAAACGCGTCATGCCTTGACGATTAAGCAGATGCGCGTCGATGCGCGCCGCTTGCGGCGTGATGTCGGCGCGTACGCCCATCAGGCGACCGCTCAACTGATCCACCAACTTAAAAATATCCAGCTCCATATCGCGCCCGGTGCCGGTCAGCAGTGATTCCAGATACTCCAGCAAGGGCGGGATAATCAATTCATAGCCATGCGCGGCGAACAAGTCCAACGCCGTGCGGCGCGCACGTTCCATGCGCTGCGCGTCGGGCGGCAGGATGTCTTCAAGATATTCGGGGAGTAACCAAGTGTGCATGATTAATTTGCAAAGAATACGATGCCCAGGCCCATCAGCATCGAGAACAAACCCATAAAGCGTAATTGGCCGTCGCTTAATTCCAGGAGCTTGCGAAACGTGTCGCGCCACAGGCGCGGTGCAAGAAAGGGTAATACACCCTCCAACACCAGAACCAGCCCCATGGCCGCCAACAAACTGTTCATGAACGCCTACTTGCCAGCCTTGCCTGGGTGCTTGAAGTATTTGAAGAAGTCGGAATTTTGATCGACAACCAACAAGTCTTCTTTACCTTTAAAGCTCTCTTTATAGGCTTCTAGGCTACGGTAAAAAGCATAGAACTCCGGGTTAGCCGAATAGGCGGCCGAATAAATAGCGGCCGCCTTCGCATCGCCCTCGCCTTTAATGCGCTGCGCATCGCGATAGGCTTCGGCAATCGTGATATCGCGTTGACGCTCGGCATCGGCTTGAATTTTTTCTTTATCCGCCGCACCTGTTGAACGCCGCTCGTTCGCAACACGGGTCCGCTCGGAGCGCATGCGCTGATACACCGAACTTTCGTTGTCTTCAGAATAATCCACACGCTTTAAGCGCACATCGACGACCTTGATGCCGATTGAACGCGCATCTTTATCCGCATTGTTACGCAGATTGAGCATGACCTGATCGCGCTGCCCAGACACCACATCATCGACAGAACGCGAGTTGAACTCGGCGCGCAGACCATCGCGCACCACGTTCGTGATGCGTTGCTCTGCACGTCGCTCATCGCCACTCACCCGCTCGTAATATTTTTTGACATCGACCACCTGCCACTTCACGAAAGAGTCCACCTGCATATTGATTTTCTCTTTAGTGATAATAAGATCGGAATCCGGCGTATCCAAGGTGCGCACACGTGTGTCGATAAACACGACATTCTGTAGGAGCGGCACTTTCATGTACAAACCCGGCTTTTCTTTCACCGAGGTGATTTGACCGAGTTGCAACACGATCGCCTGCTGGCGTTGATCCACGGTGTAAAACGTGAAACTCATCAATGTCAGGGCGGCAAGCGCGACCAGCGCGATCACAGCAAAATTTCGTTGCATTATCGGCCCTCCCGGTTACGTAGTGCATCGCGGGTTGATTGCGGTTCACTGGGACGCGGCGTATCGCCTGCCGTCGGTTTAGCTGGTACGGCGACTTGCCCTTCATTCGCACGTTGCATCAATTTATCCAAGGGTAAATACAAGAGGTTGTTTCCTGCCTTTTGATCGACCAATACTTTGGTAGTGCTGGAGTAGATTTGTTGCATGGCGTCGATGTACAAACGGTCGCGCGTGACACCCGGCGCTTTGTTGTATTCACCCACCAGCGACTTAAAGCGCGAGGAATCGCCTTCTGCGCGCGCGATCAGGCTTTGCTTGTAGCCTTCTGCTTCTTGCAACAGGCGTTGTTTAGCACCTTCGGCTTTGGGTACGATGTCTTTCAAATAGGCTTCGCCTTCGTTTTTCTGGCGTTCGCGATCCTGGTCGGCCTTGATCGCGTCGTTGAACGCATCTTGCACCTGCTCCGGCGGCTGCACTTGATTGATGGTGACATTGGCCACTGTCACGCCGACTTCATACAAGTCGAACATGCCTTGCATCAGCTTGCCTGCCTGATTCGCAACTTCGGTACTTTTACTCAGTACGTCGTCCACGATAGTTTTGCCGACGATTTCGCGCATCGCGCTCTCGGCCACTTGGCGCACGTAAACCGTGTCCTCGCCCACGCGATTGGTGAACAAAAATTTCTTTGGATCGATGATCGAATATTGCACGGCGAATTGCACGTTGATGATATTTTTGTCCTTGGTCAGCATGGCCGCTTCGTGCAGCTGCTTGGTTTTATCATTTTGGCGGTAGCCGACTTCGGTCACACGTACTTGCGCGGTATCGACAATCTCTACGCTCTCAATGGGATAAGGTATGTGCCAGCGCGGCCCAGGGAGCGTGATTTCAGCAGCCTTACCAAAGCGCAACACCACGCCGCTCTCGCGTGGATTGACGATATAGAAACCACTGCCGAACCAGACAACGACAATGATGCCGACAATCAAAGCTGCTCCGTTGACACGGCTAGCAGATGACCCGCCGCCGGAGGGCAGGCCTGGGCCTGGGCCACGCCCCTTGCCACCGAACAGCCCGGATAGACGCTCGTTAAAGCGACGCCACAACTCATCCAGATCGGGTGGGCCGCTATTATTTTTTTTACCCCAGTTTGGGTCATTCCAAGCCATATTGATTCCCGTGAAATTTAAGCCGTGAGTGCTTCAGGCAGGTTCGTGTGTTCTTGTGTCTGTTTGGCCGCTTCGATCAAGGCTTGGCGTACTAGGTCCAGGCCATCGCCCGTTGCCGCACTGACCCAAACCCGCGAGATTTTACCATATTCGTCGCGGTCCACGCGCGGCTCAAGACCTGCCATGTCGATCTTGTTCATGACCAGGATTTGGGGCAAATGCACCGCGCCGATCTCAGCCAATACGCAATTGACCTGCTCAATTTGGCCGTCGCGCGCGGCACTGGATGCATCAACCACATGCAGCAACACATCTGCCTGCGCCGCCTCTTCCAGGGTTGCGCGGAACGAGACTACCAAGCTATGCGGCAGGTGTTTAATAAAACCCACCGTATCGGACAGCACAAGCTGCCCTGCTTCAGGCAAAAAAACCCGGCGCGAAGTGGTATCCAAAGTCGCAAACAACTGGTCTGCCACATAGCCTCCTGCATGGGTTAGCCGATTGAACAGGGTTGATTTACCTGCATTGGTATAACCCACCAAGGACACAGAATATACAGCGTTTTTGGTACGTGACCGGCGCTGGGTGTGACGTTGGCGCGTCAGCTTGGCTAATCTTTCTTTGAGGGATTTGACGCGCTTTCCGATCAATCGACGATCGGTTTCTAATTGCGTTTCACCCGGCCCGCGCAGGCCGACACCGCCTTTTTGCCGCTCCAAGTGGGTCCAGCCCCGAACTAGGCGGGTGGAGAGGCGCTCTAACTGCGCCAACTCAACTTGCACCTTGCCTTCGTGCGATTGCGCGCGTTGGGCAAAAATATCCAGAATGAGACTGGTGCGATCCACGACCCGCGCTTTTAAGCGTTGTTCAAGATTGCGTTGCTGCGCGGGAGATAAATCGTGGTTGAAAATGGCCAAGCCCGCGCCGGTATCGCGTAGCGCAAGGCCAACTTCATCCACCTTGCCGCTACCCGCGAACAAAGCCGCATCCGGCCTTGAACGCTTGCCCTGCACGACTGCCTGCACCGACACACCCGCACTTTCGGTAAGGCGGTGCAACTCTTCCAGGCTTTCCTCGACATCGGGCTCGCCAAAATCGAGGGCGACCAGTACTGCCTTATTACTGTTAGCTAGATCCCCGACTTGCGGGCAATCAAGCATCAGGCGTATCGACCGAGATGGTGACCGGTCGCGCAGGCACTACAGTGGAAATGGCGTGTTTGTACACCATCTGCGTTA
>JAYVBU010000053.1:0-9154 GCA_043750335.1 Betaproteobacteria bacterium
CAGCGCGCGCGCTTCGCGCTGCCGGCCTATCCCACCACGACGATTGGCTCCTTCCCGCAAACCGCCAATATTCGCGCTGCGCGCGCGGCATTCCGCCGCGGCGAATTAGGTGCTGCGCGCTATGGCGATGCGATGCGCGCAGAAATTGCGCGCGTGGTGGCGGCACAAGAGCGCCTGGGCCTGGACGTACTGGTACATGGCGAGGCCGAGCGCAACGACATGGTGGAATATTTCGGCGAGCAACTCGGCGGCTTCGCCTTCACGCGCAATGGCTGGGTGCAATCCTACGGCTCGCGCTGCGTGAAGCCGCCCATCATCTACGGTGATGTGTCGCGAGCGCGCCCGATGACCGTAGCCTGGAGCGTGTACGCGCAATCGCTGACCCAGAAGCCGATGAAGGGCATGCTCACGGGGCCGGTGACAATTTTGCAATGGTCTTTCGTGCGCGACGACCAGCCACGGGAGCGAACGGCTTTGCAAATCGCGCTCGCCATTCGCGACGAAGTGCTGGACTTGGAAGCGGCGAACATCGGCATCATCCAGATCGACGAGCCTGCGCTGCGCGAGGGTCTGCCACTGCGCCAGGCGCCGCGTAAAAATTATTTAGCCTGGGCCACACGCGCCTTCCGTATTGCCACGGCAGGCGTTGGCGACGCGACGCAGATTCACACCCATATGTGCTACGCGGAATTCAACGATATCCTGCCCGCCATCGCGGCCCTGGACGCGGATGTGATAACCATCGAAACCAGCCGATCCGATATGGAGTTGCTGCGCGCTTTCGGTGACTTTTGCTACCCGAACGAAATCGGGCCCGGCGTTTACGACATCCACTCGCCGCGTGTGCCGACTGTGGCGCAGATGACCGGTTTGTTGGAGAAAGCCGCGCGCGTCATCCCGGCAGAAAACTTGTGGGTCAATCCGGATTGCGGGCTGAAAACTCGCGACTGGCGCGAAACAGAAGCAGCGTTGGCCAATCTGGTGAAGGCAGCGAAACGCATGCGCGCTAGTGTTGAGCACTAGGCGGAGAATGTAGCTCAATCATGCATCGGCGTTTTTTCCTGATCGCGACTGCTTCCCCCAAAAAAAACCCCCGGCCTAGGATAGCCGAGGGTTCACACTAAACGCTTTATCGGGGCAGCATCAATACACGATGGACGCGCTGCTCTGCTTGTTTTGCGCGGCGTCGTAAATATAGCCGCTAAGCGTCGCGCCGGTGACGGTGAACGTTAAAGTACCGCGCGTTGTAGTCGTAGGCGAAACAAAGCGCGCGCCTTTTGTGCTTGTGGTCGCGGTGCCGGTTGCGCTGACTACACCACTCCAACTCCCCGTTACCGTAACGCCGCTGAGCGCTTTACCGCTGGTGTCGGTAATGGTGATCGTAGCCGTGGCGCGTGCGCCAGTGCTCTTGACTGATAGCTTCATGCTGATAGCCTCAACATGCAGCGCGGGGCTTGTGCCTGCGCTGACGCTAATCAAGAGTAGCGTCACTGCTGTCGCGCCGCTGGCGTCGCTCACGGTCAGGGTCGCGGTATAGTCGCCTGCGGTATAAACATGCGAGGGGTTGGCCTCGGTCGATTGCGCGCTACCGTCGCCGAAATTCCAGCTATAGGTCAGGGCTGTCCCATCCGGGTCATAAGAACCTGCGCTGGAAAAATTAACGGTCAACGGCGTCGTGCCCGAGCTTGGTGTGGCTGAAGCGATGGCGACCGGTGGCTGTGGCTGGCTCGCCGCAGCGGGTACGCTGCCACTGACCGTGTATAAACCGAGGCTGCCGTAATCAGAATAACCGGTAGTCAAATCACCCTTGCCGACGCCATCGACCTTCACGTAATACGTGCCGGCATTGGCGTTATTCATGACGATGCTCGCATTCAACACATCTACCAGATTGGCGCTCGCCAGCAACACGCCATTGGCGTCGAGCAGCTCGGCGCTAGCATCGAGGTTCGGGCCTCGTGCGCCCGGATTAATATTTAGCGTGATCGTGCCTGCGCCGCTGTTGAAGCTGAACATATCCACGTCACCTCGCGTGTCGATCACGCCACTGCCGCTCAAGGTCGCCACCCCCGACGAAACCAGTGAAGTCAACGCGGTAGCGGTCGCCGTCGTATTTCCATGATCGTCAGGGCGCAGCGGCGCGCCGAACGATTGTGCGAGCGCAATATCGTCTTCGGCGTTGTTAGCGCTCGGATACTCGCCCTTGCTCCATTGCACCAAGTCTTTGTAATAGCCCACCCCCATAATCGGGGCCCAACCTGTTACCCCACTGCCGTGTCCGGCGTAATACTCAACGCCTGCCGTAGTGCCATCGTGATTCAAGCCCAGATTGTGTCCCGCCTCATGCGAGATGGCTTCGGCTACGTATTTTTCGTTGCCATTGCCAAGGCTGGTATAAAACACAAAAGCGGGTTTGTAGTAATCGGTCGTATCATCGAATATGCCCAGGTAGGCAAATCCGCCGCAGCCGCATGGGCTACTCGTGCTCGCAGTCCAATCGGCTGTCACCACGACGCGCGTACCAAAGGTGGCATCCGATGTGCTGCTGCGCGACAAGGCGTCTGCACTGGGTTCTTCGGTGGTGACATCCACGTCAAAAGCCGCAAAATCTTCTGCGACACGTTGATAGATATATTGGATAAGGTCCGTCTCTGTCGTGCTGAAAGTTGTCGGCGCACCATCCAAATCAAACGCGGTGGCATTGACCGAGGACAAGCCATAAGAATCGTTCCAAGCCGTGCCGGTGGCGGTATGCCCGTTGAAATCCAGATAGATCACGCGCTGTGCGCCGGGGCGGCTGTGCAAGAGAAAGGTCTGATCCGCAGGATACGGGCCATTCGCAACTGTGGTCGCCGCGAGCGTCGGCTGTAATGGCTGTGCAGTTTTCTCGACGTAATACAGCCGGCCTGCGCGATCAAGCCGCGCATTGCTGTCGCGGCGCAAGATGGCTTCGAACTCCTGCGCCGACTTTTGATACCACTTGGCGACATCAGGTAATTTGAGGCCCAACGCGCGGATCGCCGCTTCGCCCTGTTGGTGCGAGTCGAGTTGGATCGAAGGAAAATCGGCTTTAGGCGGCGTATCGGCGCGCGCCATTGATGGCGCTAAAAGCGCCAAAGAAACAAACACAACGGCGTTTGCAATTGTCTTGATAGCTTTACAGCTACTCGCTGCTAACCCTAAAAAATTCGCTCCTGATCCACGCCGCATAATTCCTCCTGTTGTTTGCTTTATAACCCTGCAACCCGAAACGCCTACTTTTGTGATTCACAAGGCATAACGTTTCCAGCCCAATACTATGCTAATCAAATTGGGCCGGTAAAGCAGAAAACACAGGATAGGACGTGAATTTATGTTCACCCAGCGTTACCGCCGGATTTTGCGCGCGCGAATGCCGCTTACGCGTGCAACACCTCGCCCAGCGCCGCCAAAAATTTATTCACATTCGCTTCGCTACTACCATAGCCCATGAGGCCGATACGCCACACCTTGCCCGCGAGATCGCCCAGGCCCGCGCCGATTTCCAAATTGTAATCATTGAGCAGTCGGCTGCGCGTTAGCGCATCGTCCACCCCGGCGGGGATTTTGATCGTGTTTAATTGTGGCAGTCGATAGGCTTCGGCCACCAAAAATTCAATGCCCAGCTTTTCTAAACCGGCTTTGAGCTTGAGGTGATTGGCGTGATGCCGCGCCCAGGATTGTTCTAAGCCTTCCTCTTGCAACATCACCAGCGACTCATGCAAGCCGTACAGCGCGTTGATTGGCGCGGTATGGTGATAGGTGCGCTTAGCGGCGGTCCAATAGCCCAGCACCAAGCTTAAATCCATGAACCAGCTTTGGCCATTGGCTTTACGCGCTTTGACCGCATCTACCACGCGTTGGCTGAAACTCACGGGGGATAATCCGGGTGTGCACGATAGGCACTTTTGACTACCCGAATACACCGCATCCAAGCCCCATTCATCGACCAGTAACGGAACGCCCGCAAGTGATGTCACCGCATCCACTATCGTTAACGCGCCATACTGACGCGCAATGTCAGCCAAGGTTTTGGCATCGGACAGTACGCCGGTAGAGGTTTCTGCATGCACGAAGGCGAGCACTTTGACACCGGGGTTGGCCTTAAAAGCGTCACTCACTTTATTCGGATCGACCGGTGTGCCCCAGGCATCTTGCAGCACAATCGGTGTGCCGCCGCAGCGTTTGACGTTTTCTACCATGCGCCCACCGAAGACGCCATTGATGCACACGATCACTTTATCGCCTGGCTCCACCAGATTGACGAAGCAGCTTTCCATACCGACCGAGCCGGGCGCGGAAATAGGAAAGGTCAGATCGTTCTCAGTCTGGAAGGCATAACGCAACAGCGTTTTCATTTCTTCCATCATCGCAACGAAAGCAGGATCAAGATGGCCGATGGTGGGCCGCGCCATGGCGTCCAACACACGCTGTGATACATCGGAAGGACCGGGGCCCATCAGAGTGCGTAGCGGTGGTTTAAAAGAGGTGATGCGTTTATGGGCGTCAGATTTCATGCGTTTATTTTCCTAAAAATCGGCCACATCGGTCACAGAGATCACAGAGCAAAACTTCAACCCTGAATCGCAGTGACCTCTGTGACCTCTGTGGCTAAAAGAGGTTTGCTTTTTACTTTATGTACAAAATCGCCCAGCAAGGGCCGCATCGCAGTCAATGTATTCGAAAACAAATTCGGGTTACCTTGCTCCAACTCCGCCAGCACTGTCTTCATGTGCATGCGCTCGGTGGGCATGCCGAAGCACGCCGGGCAGTTTTCCAATATCACCGGGAGCGGCGCATTTTGGGCGAAAGCCGCAGTCTGACGTTCGCGCGCATAAATAAAGGGGCGAATAATACGCAAGTCGCCCGCGTCATTTACATAGCTCGCTTTCATCGTGCGCAGCTTGCCGCCGAAAAACGTGCTCATCAAAAACGTTTCCACCGCGTCATCCAAATGCTGTGCCAGCGCCAACACGTTATAGCCTTCGCGCCGCGCGCAGCCGTAGAGCATACCGCGCCGCATGCGCGAGCAAAACGCGCAGTACGAATCTTTGGTCATGGATTTTTTGGCTTGCTCCATGATCGGGAAACGCTCCACAAAATAGGGAATCCCCAGGGTAGGCACGTAATCCTTAAGTGGCGCGGGATCATACGCCGTAGATAAAGGATCAATCGTACAAGCCGCCAAAGTGAATTTGATCGGCGCTTTTTTTTGCAAATCGAGCAGCACATGCAGCAGAGAGAGGCTATCTTTGCCGCCGGACAAACCCAATAACACGCGATCGCCATCTTGAATCATGGCGTAATCGCCGATGGCTTTGCCAGCGGCGGTAAGCAGCGAACGCGGTGGTTTTATTGGTTCAGTCATTTACAAGCTTTTTAACCACGGATGAACACCGATAACACCAATAGGGCTGGTTTTTATCCGTGCACATCTGTGTGCATCCGTGGTTACACCGTAATTTGAAATTATAAACTCGCACTGCGCCCCCCATCCACCGCCAAAATTTGGCCGGTAATATACGGCGCGTCATACACCAAAAACTGCACCGTGCGCGCGATGTCTTCTGCGCTACCTTCACGCTTTAATGCGGTGTGCGCGATGATACGGCGGCGCTCGGTGTCGTCAAAGGTCGGATCATCCTCTGGC
Source organism: Betaproteobacteria bacterium (assembly GCA_043750335.1). Taxonomy (GTDB): domain Bacteria; phylum Pseudomonadota; class Gammaproteobacteria; order Burkholderiales; family Thiobacteraceae; genus RBG-16-58-11. The sequence goes on from JAYVBU010000053.1 coordinate 5,669, forward strand.
CACATAATAGGGCCGGGCGCGACCGCATTCACGCGCACCTGCGGCCCCAATTCATGCGCCAGCGATTTGGTCATCGCCACGAGCCCGGCCTTGCCGATGCTGTACACGACATACCCTTTCATCGGGCGCTCGGCATGGATGTCAGCGATATTCACAATGCAGCCATGACTATGGCGCAGCGCTTGCGCTGCCGCTTGGGCCAGGAATAAGGGCGCTTTAAGATTAGTGCCAATCAGATCGTCCCAATTGTCCATACTGATCGCGCCTACCTCAGTCGGGTAAAAACTGGACGCGTTATTAATCAGCACATCGAGCCGTCCATAGTGCTCAAGCGTGGCTGCTACCAGCAGCGGCAGTTGCTCGATATGCAACAGATCGCCATTGACCAACGCGCAAGAGCCGGGGCGCTGATGATTCAACTCATCGGCCAGTACCTGCGCTTCGTCGCGCGAGGAACGATAGTGCACCATGAGTCGCGCGCCTTGGGCGTGCAACATGCGGCAGGTGGTAGCACCTACGCGCTTAGCACCACCGGTAATCAGGACGATTTTTTCGTTTGTTTGCATGGCTTGAGGGCAACGGGGGCAGTAGCGGCCACTGCTATAATGGCGCTGCAAAAACCTTGTAAAAGCAGAAATTTACCACACTCTACCCATGCCCTCACTACCGCAACCCTCGACGGACGCGCAGACCCACAGCCAACAGCTTAAACAACACCTGTGCGCCGCCATTGCGGCACAAGGTGGTTGGATCAGTTTTGCGCGCTATATGGCGCTAGCGCTCTATGCGCCAGGGTTGGGTTATTACGCCGCCGGTTCGAGCAAATTTGGGCTGGAAGGCGACTTCACCACCGCACCTGAACGCTCTACTTTATTTGGACGCTGCATCGCACATCAAGTAGCCCAAGTCTTGCACGACACGGGCGGCGATATTTTGGAAGTGGGCGCGGGCAGCGGCAAGCTTGCCTGCGATTTGTTATTGGCATTGGAAAAACAGGGGATGCTGCCCAAACATTATTGCATCCTCGAACTCTCAGCCGAATTAATCGCGCGCCAACAGGCCGCACTCGCCGCCCGCGCGCCGCACTTGCTCGGTACAGTGCGATGGCTTAATCAATTACCCGACACCTTTACCGGCGTAGTGCTCGGCAATGAAGTGCTCGATGCGATGCCGGTGCATCTGATCGTGCGCCAAAACGACGCTTGGATGGAGCGCGGCGTGCGCACGGACAATACCGATTTTCATTGGCAGGAGCGCCCCATCGCCGATGACGCTTTACTGCAAGCCGCGCAGCGACTCGATGTGCCGAATGACTACCTCACCGAAATTAACCTCGTCGCGCCTGCCTTCATCGCCAGCCTGAGCGAACGCCTGCAACGCGGCCTGCTATTGATGATCGACTATGGTTTCCCGCATGCCGAGTATTACCATCCGCAGCGCAACCAAGGCACGCTGATGTGCCACTACCGCCACTTTGCGCATGGCGAACCATTTTATTGGCCAGGCTTGCAGGACATCACCGCACATGTGGATTTCAGCAGCATCGCACAAGCAGGCATCCATCACGGTTGTGAATTATTGGGGTTCACCACCCAAGCCCACTTTTTAATCAACTGCGGTATCACCGATTTACTCGCCGAAACCTCACCCGAAGACCTGGCGCACTATTTACCGCTCGCCAATCAAGCGCAGTTTCTGTTGTCACCGGCAGAGATGGGAGAGTTGTTTAAAGTGATCGCGTTGGGAAAAGACATCGTCACGCCTCTGGCGGGTTTTATGCAGGGCGATCAACGGCATAGGCTATAAAGCACTTTATTCCATACAATCGCTTGAAGCACGCTGTAAGCATTTCAAGAAGCACTAGACTAAACATCATGCGAAAACCACTCCTCCCCATCACCCCGCGCCTCGACGGCGACAATGCCGAGGCCACACGGTGCGCGATACGCGCCTATTTTCATGCCACACTCGACTGTTATGAAAAGCTGTTCGAAATGTTGGTATGTGGCGCCGGTTATCGGGAAAAGCCGATTTCCCTGCGCCATCCGCTGATTTTTTATTTGGGGCATACCGCCACTTTCTTTATCAACAAACTGGTGTTGGCTGGCTTATTGACCGAGCGCATTGACCCGCGCCTCGAATCCATTTTTGCCGTGGGTGTGGACGAGATGAGCTGGGACGATCTCGACGTTGCTCACTACGAATGGCCCACGCTCGATGCGGTGCGCGCTTACCGTAAAACCATGCGGGATCGGATTGGGCAGTTGATCGAAACGCTGCCGCTGACACTCCCCATCGACTGGAATCATCCCTGGTGGGTGATCGTGATGGGCATCGAACACGAGCGCATTCATTTAGAAACCTCTTCCGTGCTGATCCGCCAGCAGCGTTTAGATTTGGTGCGCCCACATCCAGATTGGCGGCCTTGCCCAGACACAGCAACCGCACCGCAAAACGATTTAGTGCCCATCCCGTCGGGTAGCGTACGCCTGGGTAAGGAAAAAACCGACCCCACCTATGGCTGGGACAACGAATATGGCCTGCACGAATCAGACATTCCTGCTTTTACAGCCGGGCGCTATCTAGTGAGCAATCAGGAATTCCTTCCCTTTGTTGAAGCCGGCGGGTATGCACTGGATGCAGTGTGGGAAGAAGAAGGCCGTGCCTGGAAAAATTTTGCTCGCGCCGCGCACCCCACATTTTGGCTGCATGATGGAGACGAATGGCGCTTGCGCTTGATGGCGGAAGAAGTACCCATGCCCTGGGATTGGCCGGTAGAGACGAACTATCACGAAGCAAAAGCATTTTGTAATTGGAAGTGCGCGCAAACCGGCCAGCCCTATCGCTTGCCGACCGAAGACGAGTGGTATCGGCTGTACGATGTATCGGGCTTGAATGAAGTGCCGCCCGGCAAACCGGCTGCTGCCAATCTACATTTGCATCACTACGCATCCGCCTGCCCGGTCAACACATTCCGCCACGGCGAGCTGTACGACGTAGTGGGCAATGTCTGGCAGTGGACAGAAACGCCGATCTATCCCTTTGCCGGGTTTGAAGTGCATCCCCTATACGACGACTTCACCACGCCCACTTTTGATGAGCGGCACAATTTAATCAAAGGCGGTTCGTGGATAGCCTGCGGCAATGAAGCGTTGAAAAGTGCGCGCTACGCCTTCCGTCGCCATTTTTTCCAGCATGCGGGTTTCCGTTATGTGGTGTCGGACGCCAACACCAGCGTAGCCACCTCGCATTACGAGACCGACAAACTTTTATCCGAGTACGCAGAGTTTCACTATGGCGACACCTATTATGACGTGGCGAATTTCTCACAGACCCTGGCACAAATCGCGATAACCGCCATGGCCGACAAGCCCGCGCGCAAAGCACTCGACCTGGGCTGCGCGGCCGGGCGCGCCAGCTTCGAGTTGGCGCGGCATTTTGAACATGTCACAGGCGTGGATTTTTCTGCGCGCTTCATCGGCTTGG
>JAYVBU010000054.1:0-9138 GCA_043750335.1 Betaproteobacteria bacterium
TTTTGGTAGGCCGTGCGGGATTCGAACCTGCGACCAACGGATTAAAAGTCCGCTGCTCTACCAGCTGAGCTAACGACCCAAAAAGAAGCGCGGATTATCGGGTAATCGTGACTTTCTGTCAATAAAAAGCCCCGCAATAAGCGGGGCGAGTTAGCGATAAACCCTATAAATTAAGGCTTATACCGCTTCCAGTTGGCGCATGCCTGCGGGCAATAATTTGAGATCGACCAAGGCGGTGATGAAGGCCTTGATGAAGCTGGCATCGTTTTCGTACACCATTTTGTAGTACTGGATTTTCATGGTGATGGCGCAACCGAGCACGATGGCGACGAAGGTAACGATGGAGCCCACGGCCAGCGTTGAGATGCCGGTTACGGCTTGGCCGATGGTGCAGCCCAGGGACAGTACGCCGCCAAAGCCCATCAAGATCGCGCCGATGAAGTGGTTGACGAAATCCTGGAACGAGGCGAACCACTCGATCTTGAAGCTGCGCGTTACGACCGACCACAGGAAGGAACCAAAGATCACGCCCGCCAGCGCCATGATGCCGAAGGTAAGCTGTGTCTTATCAAAGCCTTTGGCGACATAACCCAGGGTTTGACCCATGGGGTTGATGAAGGTGAAGGACTGGGAGGCGAGTGGGCCAGCTTGTGCGGGTTTGACGTCGGTTGATTGCGCCAGCAAATCCCAGTCTTCTACGAATTTTTGGATTTTGACGGTTTCGGTTTCGGTGTGAATCTGTACGTTGCTGGTGATGTACCACGCGCCGAGGATGGCTAAGCCGACAACCAGGCCACCCAATATGTTGTCGAAACTGCCCCGGAAATCACTGGATTTAAATACATAGATGAGGAGCAAAGCGCCAATGACACCACCGCTGATGGCACGTCCGGTAGCCAGTTTGTCAGCGCCGAAGAGGATGGCGCCGAGGTCCTGATTCGTGCTGAGCGTGGTGGACAGCGGACGAATCCAGTCGTAAAAAAACAAGGAAAATAACGTTTTGTCCGAGCCAGGGAAGGGATTAATCATGAAGTAGGCGATGGTCGCGATAATCAACAGCACCATGATCGACTTGATGTTGCCGCCGCCGATGCGGATCAGGGTTTTGTTGCCGCAACCTGAGGCGAGCGTCATGCCGATGCCAAACAGTAAGCCACCCAACAGATTCTCGACCCAGACTAATTGATTTTGGCGATAGGGCGGGAAAGTGTTGGTGACGTTTACCATGCCCGCCGCTTCCAGCGCCATAACGCCGAGTACGCCGATGGCGATGGCGAAGACCCAGGCGCGCATGCGACCGGTGTCGCCGATGTTGACCCAGTCGGATACCGCACCCATGGTGCAGAACCCTGTTTTATTGACGACGGCGCCCATGATTAGCGCGATCACGAAGGTTGACCAGAGAAAAAATGATTGCGCGCTGGCAAAGCTTTCGAAAACCATGATCGGATCCTTTTACTAGATTTAAAAGACTGCCGGGCTGAGAAGCGAGCGGCATGTTTTTGAGGGAAAAAGAGAAAACAGTATTTTAGCGTTTTCCGTCTTAATTACAAGTCAGTTAATTTATGTTATTCAATTAAATTAGTAACTTAGTAGATTTGTACTATCAAAAATAAGGCGTGGGATCGGGCTGAGCTGCATCCAAAAAGCCTTGTTTTCGCAGGCGGCAGGAATCGCACACGCCACAGGCGCGCCCTTGTTCGTCGGCTTGATAGCAAGAAACCGTGAGCGCGTAATCGACGCCGAGTTGCAGACCTTGGCGGATGATCTCGGCTTTGCTGAGCTGAATCAGTGGTGCGTGTAGGGTGAGTGGCGCGCCTTCTACCCCGGCTTTGGTAGCCAAGTTGGCGACGCGCTCGAAAGCAGCGATATATTCTGGGCGACAATCTGGGTAGCCGGAATAATCCACTGCGTTGACGCCGATAAAGATATCGCGCGCCCCCAGCACCTCGCTCCAGGCCAAGGCCAGCGACAGCATGATGGTGTTGCGTGCAGGTACATAGGTGATGGGAATACCCGCAGACGGGGCGGTGGGTACGGCGAGCGATGAATCGGTGAGCGCCGAACCACCAAACGCCGCCAGATCGAGTTGCATGACGCGATGTTCCGCAGCGCCTAGCACTTGTGCGACCTTAGCCGCCGCCGCGAGCTCTGCGCGATGGCGCTGGCCATAATCCAGGCTCAGGCAATAGCAGGCATAGCCTTGGCGCTTTGCAAGGGCGAGGGTGGTGGCGGAATCCAGCCCACCTGACAAGAGGACTACAGCGGATTTTTTTGTGTCGGCCATCGTGTTTAATCTCTTCCGCGGCTTAACGTCCCGGTGTGACGCCCCACAATATTTTGTGCAGTTGTACTTGCATGCGCACGGGCAGATGATCGCGCAGAATCCAGTCTGCAAGCTGGCCCGGTTCCAGTTGCTTGTGCGCCGGAGAAAATAACACTGGGCATTTCTCTGGCAAATGATGCTCAGCCAGGATGTGCTTCGCCCAGTCATAGTCGGCGGCATCGCATAGTACAAATTTTAATTCATCGCCGGGCGTGAGTAGGGTGAGATTGTCCCAGCGATTTTTTTCGACCTCACCCGATGCGGGTGTTTTGATATCCACAATCCGTGCGACGCGCGGGTCCACGTCGCCGATATCGAGTGCGCCACTGGTTTCTAAAGAGACTGAATGGCCTGCATCGCACAAGGCCGTCAGCAAGGCTAAGCAGTTTTTTTGTGCCAGCGGCTCGCCGCCGGTGACGCAGACATAGTGCGCGTGCAAATCGGCAACCCGATTCATGATCGCTTTAAGCGGCATCGTCTCGCCGCCGGTAAAGGCGTATTCGGTGTCGCAATAGCCACAACGCAAAGGGCAGCCGGTGAGCCGGACGAATACGGTGGGTAAGCCTACACGTGACGATTCGCCTTGCAGCGATAAAAATATTTCGGTGACGCGCAGCGTCGCCGCCGGAGCCTGCTTGGACATTACTGACGAACAGCGCGGGGATGCATGCCGTATTTCAAGGCGTTCACCGCCTCGGCGGCATTTTTCGCGATGAGGGTGGCGGGGCAGAAAAAATCGTCATACAGCATGTGGTGCTGACGATTCACATCTTTGTATTTTATTGCGTCCCACTTGGCGTATTTATTGCGCGACCAAGAGCCATCTTTACGGCCAAAGGCGTAGAGTTTTTTCTCATGTGTGCCGCAGCGGATGCCCTCGAAGCTGACATTTAATACCCCTGTGACGGATTTGATGATGAGCGTATAGCGTACGGTGTCGTCTTCGCCCACGCTGACCGATTTTGGGTCGATAAAAAATTCGTTGTCAGTGGCACCAGAGACGAAGAAGGGCTGCGCTTCTTCCATTTTTGGGTACGCCGGTATTTGCGCTTCGATCTCTTTCCAAGGCACTTTGTCGGCTTCGAAGTCGTAATCGAAGTCGCCCCAGCCCGCATAGGCGGGGGCGCTGATTATGCACAGAAGAGCGAGACGCGCGAGCAAGCGATGCATGGCTATGTCGCCTATGGGCTTAGCGCTTTTGAATCAGTTGCAGGCCTTTTAACAGATTCAATGCTTGATTGATCTGGTAGTCCTGCTTGATGACGGTTTCCGGGTCGGCAGACTTGTCTTGGGCTTTGCCGGATTTATCATCTTTAGGTTTGTCTTTTTTCGGCGCTTGCAGTTTGACCGGCGTTGCATCGGGCTTGGCGTCTTTGTCTTTGTCGTTGCTCAAGTGGCGGTCTAAATCCGCTTCGCGCACTGACAGCGACTGCTTTTCGCCTTCGTTGACCGTGGCGTCTTCCACCACGATGTCCGGAACTATGCCTTTAGCCTGGATCGAATTGCCGCTCGGTGTGTAATAGCGCGCCGTGGTGAGCTTGATCGCGGTGCCGTTGCCCAGGGGCAGAATGGTTTGCACCGAGCCTTTGCCAAAGGTTTGCGTACCCATGATGATGGCGCGTTTGTGATCTTTCAAAGCGCCCGCCACGATTTCAGATGCAGAAGCGGAGCCACCGTTTACCAGCACGATCATCGGCACGGTTTTGGTCCATTCCGGCAGGCCTTTGAGGTAATCGGATTGGCTCGTGCGTAAGTAATTTTCCTTGTTGGCGGTGAGGCGCATTTTAGCGTCGTCGGTGCGACCATCGGTATAGACCACGAGCACATCCTTGGGTAGGAAGGCGGAAGAAACCGCCACCGCGCCATTCAGCAAGCCACCTGGGTCGTTGCGTAGATCCAGCACCAAGCCCTTAAGTGCGTCCTTATTATCCTTGCCCAGAGTGTCGATGGCTTTGACCAAATCTTCGCCGGTGTGCTCTTGAAACTGTGTGATGCGTATATAGCCATAGCCGGTTTCGAGCAGCTTAAACTTCACACTCTTAATCTGAATTACGGCGCGTGTCAGCGTCAGGATGAGCGGCTTGGCTTCGCCCTTGCGCAGAATGGTGAGGGTGATTTTGGTGTTGGGCTTGCCGCGCATGCGCTTTACGGCATCGTTCAGCGTCAGGCCTTTTACTGGCGTCTCGTCGAGTTTGATAATTAGATCGCCGCTTTTTACGCCAGCCACGTAGGCAGGCGTATCTTCGATCGGCGACACCACTTTGACAAAACCGTCTTCCATGCCGACTTCGATACCCAGCCCGCCAAACTCACCCTGGGTCGAGACTTGCAAGTCTTTAAACGCGTCTTGGTCGAGATAGCTGGAGTGCGGATCGAGGCCATTTAACATGCCGTTGATCGCTTCATTGATGAGCTTTTTGTCTTCAACCGGCTCGACATAATCGCTTTTTATTTTGCCGAAGACTTCGGTGAAGGCGCGCAGCTCATCAACCGGTAAGGGCGAGGCGGCGTCTTTACCGGCTTCAGCCGAAAAGTTCAGTGCGATCAATACGCCAACCATGGCGCCGACGAAGAGGCTAAAAAAATGTAATTTACCGCGCATGGAATAAGCTCACTTTAAAATTATTAAGGTTACCGTCGGCTTGGCCGCTTGCCCGCCCGGTGTTCAACTTTGTGCTCTGCCTTTTGACCTACCCACTGTAAAGGATCGACGGGGCGGCTCTGGTAGCGGACTTCAAAGTATAAACCGGATTCAGGGTTGCCGCCGCTGTTCCCCACCGTGGCGACTGTCTCACCTGCTGTGACCTGTTCGCCTTCTTGTTTCAGTACCGCCTCATTGTTGCCATACAAACTCATATAGCCGTCACCGTGATCGATGATGACCAGATTGCCGAATCCACGCAGCCAGTCTGCGAAAACCACGCTGCCCGGCCCCAGCGCCTTGACTGCACTGCCGGTGCTGGCGCGGATGAATAAACCCTTCCAGGCAGTACCCGTATCAGCACGTGGACTACCAAAACGGTTGGCGAGTTCCCCGGTGACAGGTAATTTCATGCGCCCCTTGAGTTGGGTGAAGTCGCTGGCGGCGGGTTTTTCTTGCGCACCGACCTTGCGCGGTTTGGACGGCGTTTTGGTCGGGACTACGCGCGCCAGTCGTTCGACCAATTGGGTCAAGCGCCGTTCGTCGCGCTCCATTTGAGTGACTTGCTTACGCCGGTCGCCGATTTGCTTATCGAGTTTGCTGAGTACGCTGCGGCGTGTATGCGCTTCTTTTTGTAACGCCGCTTTTTCAGCTTGTTGTTGCGTCTGAATTTGCGTGAGTTCGAGATTCTTTTCGCGCACCACAGATTCTGCCGCTTCGGCTTGTTTTAAATCGGCACGCAAACTAGCGATGAGTGTGGCGCGCGAGCGGGAGAGATAGCCGTAGTACTCCACTTGGCGCGAGATGTCGTTGGGGTTTTGCAGACTTAGCACTAGGCGCAGCGTGTCCTGGCTGCCATTGATATATTGCTGGTACAGCAGTTTGGATAAGAGCGATTGCTGCGAATGAATATGGGCGCGCAGTTGGTTCGATTCTTTTTGCGCGGTTGCGAGTGTCGTGTTTGCGGCTTGTTGGCCACGCTCCAGCTCGTGCAAGCTGCGGTTGATCTGGCTGATAGATTGTTCGGATTGCTTGAGTTGATCCAGTACGTCGGCTTTGTTTTCTTCCGCGCTTTCAATTTCGTGCTTTAAGCGATCAATGCGCTCGCGCAACTCGCCCAATTCTTTTTTTGGGGGCGGGGTTTTAGCGGCTTGGGCCGGGGCGAGAAAAACACAGGCCGCGACGGCAAAGAGCAGTACCCGCAGCGCGCAGCGCTCCACGTGTTAGGGGTTAAACTCGATCAGCGGCCGCCCCGTCATTTCCTGTGGCTGCGGTAGCCCCATGATTTTGAGCATGGTGGGGGAGACGTCTTCCAGCGCCCCGGTGTCGGCGAGGAGAGCGGGGCGTGCCCCGGCGTAAATAAGGGGCACAAGGCTCATGGTGTGCGCGGTGTGCGCCTGTTGCGAGCAGTCGTCCATCATGCGCTCGGCATTGCCGTGATCGGCGGTGATGAGCACATCGCCACCCGCGTCCAATTGTGCTTTAACGATGCGGCCCAGGCAGGTGTCGATGGCTTCAATCGCCTGGATAGCCGCCGCTAGATTACCGGTGTGCCCCACCATGTCGGCGTTGGCGTAGTTGCAGATGATCGCATCGTATTTTTTGCTTTTGATCGCTGCTTCGAGGTGGTCGGTGACTTCAAAGGCGCTCATTTCGGGCTTTAAATCATAGGTCGCAACGTCGGGTGAAGGCACTAAAATGCGTTCTTCGCCCGGATAGACTTTTTCTTGACCACCGTTGAAGAAAAAAGTGACATGCGCGTATTTTTCAGTCTCGGCGATACGCAGCTGTTTTAAGCCTAATTTGGCGATGTATTCACCAAAAACATTCCGAATCTGTTCCGGTGGGAAGGCGACCTGGATATCGAAATCCTCGCTATAGCCGGTGAGCGTGACGATCTGACCGAGTTTGGGCCGATACTCGCGTTTAAAACCGTCAAAATCTTCTTCGAGGAAGGTACGCGAGAGTTGGCGTGCGCGGTCTGAGCGGAAATTCATGAATGCAATGACATCGCCATCGTTCATGCGTACTGGCGCGGAGCCTTCTGGCACGATGGCCGTGGCTTTGACGAATTCATCCGACTCGCCCCGCGCATAGGCCATTTGCAGGCCTTCCAGCGCGCTCTTGGCGCTGAATTCAGCCTTGCCCTGAGTGAGCAGGTCGTAGGCGTCTTTGACGCGCTGCCAGCGCCGGTCGCGGTCCATCGGATAGTAGCGGCCAATAATCGAAGCGATGCGACCCACGCCCAGCTCGCGCATTTTTTGATCGAGCTTGAGCAAAGAGGGTTCTGCGCTTCTAGGTGGTGTGTCGCGCCCATCGAGGAAGGCATGCACATAGATATTTTTCACGCCGTGTTTAGCCGCCATTTCGATCATGGCGTGAATATGCAATTCATGGCTATGCACGCCGCCATCGGACAATAGGCCCATGATGTGTAGTGCCTGTTCGCCTTTTGCGGTCTCGACCGCTTGTGTCAAAGCCGGGTTGGCAAAAAAATGCCCAGTCTCGATTGCGCGGTTGATGCGGGTGAATTCTTGGTACACCACGCGCCCGGCGCCGATGTTCAAATGGCCTACCTCTGAATTGCCCATCTGGCCTTTAGGTAGCCCCACCTCCGCCTCGGAAGCGTGGATCAGCGTGTGCGGGAAATCGCTCCACAGCTTGTTCCAGTTGGGTTTTTTGGCTTGGAAGATGGCGTTGTCGGCCCCGTTGGCGCGGCAACCAAAGCCATCCAAAATAATCAGTAATACTGGTGTGACATTCATATTGCTTAGTGGGTTTATTGAGCGATGAGATAAAAGAGTTGCATTATTTTAGTATATTTTGATAATGATCGCATTAAGGGCGTGGTCGGGGCCCAGGTTCCCCCCTTGAATTTAGCTGAAAAGAAGAGAGTGTTGAGCACTATGAATCTTGAACAAGTTGAATTAATCGATAAAGATGAGCACATCGAACAAGCCTCGCGCGCCATGAAAGCCATGTCGCACCCTCTGCGACTCAAAATTCTTTGCGTACTCGGCGACCGGGAAGTATCGGTGCAAGATATCGTCGATGCGGTGGGTACCTCGCAAAGTAATATATCCCAACACCTCGCCATTTTGCGCGATAAAGGTGTACTGCGTACCCGCAAAGACGCCAACCGCGTTTTTTACCGCGTTGGGGACACTCGAACCCTCAAGCTCATCAGCATGATGCGCGACGTATTTTGCGGCTTCTCGAAATAAATTTTCAATTCCACCTTACGCTATAAACCGCAGCTGGCCACCGCTTGGGAGTTAGCCTGCGCGTTGCCGATGCCCTTTGGCTTGACTTCTAGTGTGTATATTAGCATAATCTAATAATCTTTCCGGAGGGCTGTTCGTGCTGCGTTCATTAGTTATATTTGGTTTTTTATTTCCAAAGTTAGCGTTTGCTGCGCTGCCATTTCCCGTTGGCACGGTAGAGTTCCGCGAAGTCGATCAGACCTATGCAGCCGAGGGCCAAGTCGAGGCGGTGCAACAAGCGACCGTGTCGGCACAGATCGCGGGCCGTATTATCGAGTTGCGCTTCGACGTGGGTGACTTCGTGCAAAAGGGCGCGGTCATCGCGCGCATCGACGAGAGCGTGGTCGGCCAGCAGTTGGCCGGGAGCCAGGCCCAAGTGGCGCAATCGCGCGCGGTGTTAGATAACGCCAAAGCGTCGTATGAACGCTCGCGCCAATTATTCGAGCAAAAATTTATCAGCCAAGCCGCCCTGGATAAGGCGACGGCGGAATATAAAGCGGCACAGGCCGCCGCTTCTGCGTCGATAGCCGGGGCGGGGCAAGCTGCTGCAACGCGCCAATTCGCTACCATCGTCGCGCCATTTAGCGGCGTGGTGGCTCAGCGCCATGTCGAGCTGGGGGAAATGGCGTTGCCGGGTAAGGCATTGCTCACCGGCTTCGACCCAAAAGATTTACGGGTGGAAGTGTCCGTCCCTCAATACAAGCTACCTGCCGTGCGCGAACAGGCGCGCGCCAGCATCGAGCTGCCATCACTGAATAAGTGGGTAAAAGCGGCGAACGTGTCCATCTTGCCGTCTGCCGATGTAAAAACCCACGCCAGCCGCGTACGCATCGACTTGCCTGATGACTTGCGCGACGTCTATCCCGGCATGTTCGTGCGCGCGCATTTTGCCGTAGGCCGCGCAAAAA
>JAYVBU010000055.1:0-4178 GCA_043750335.1 Betaproteobacteria bacterium
ATCAGGGTATGGACGTTGTAGCCGCCCAGCATCGTACCCAGTACTTGCACCGCGTGCTGGCGACAAATCAGCGGGGTAATAAGCAGACCCTTAGCGATATCCGCCAGGAAGGCGGCTTTGACATACGCAGCCTGATCCACGCCAGGCGGGATGCGGTTTTCTAACAGATCGAGCAAAAAATCAGCTTCGCCTATGGGCGACTGCTTGATGAGTTCGATCAGTTGGGCGGTTTGTTCCGCGTTAAGCGGCAGCGGGGGCAGGCCTAAGCCAGCGCGTTCAGCGACATGGGCACGATACGTTTCTAGCATGATGGGGAGTGTGTTGCGAATTAAAAATAGGGAAGGAATTATACCATCCGCCCCCGCTTGCATTTAACCCTAATCCTTTTAAGATATTTATGGCTTCCCACAAAATAGCTTATGCGCCATATTGGCGCATTTTCCCTTCACATCTCACCCACTAAAATCCATGACAAAAATCACGCATTTACCCATTGCCTTATGGTGTGTAGCCAGTTTATTACTCTGTACCATAGGGTACGCCGCCGATCACCCGCAAATCACGAAGCTGCTCGCGCAAGATCAGCCGCCTCCCGGCGTCGTGTTTGAAATCGTCACCGGCGATGCCTATGCACTAGACTGGGCCGTGCCGCAAATTGCGGGCTACGCCAAGCGCTTACGCGAGCGTTTTTCCAAGCTGGATATCGCGGTCGTCACCCATGGGCAGGAAATGTTTGCGCTGCAAAAAGACCAGCGCGGCACATCGCCTAAGGCGCATGCCGAAATCGAGCAACTGGTTCAGGACCAAAAAATTCCAGTGCATGTGTGCGGTAACTACGCATCATTCCGCGGCATCGGCCCGGAAGCCTTTCCGGCCTATGTGAATGTCGCCCCTGCCGGGCCCGCCCAGGTCAAGCATTACATGCAACTGGGCTACACGCTGATTATTATCAGCTCCCCCATCATTGAGAAAGCGATGCCCTGATCGGGTAAAATGGCGTTTTTTTCAACTACGACTAGGCTCACCATGGAACTGACTGCTCTTACCGCCCTCTCTCCGCTCGATGGTCGCTACGGCACCAAGGTCGCAAGCTTACGTCCGCTGTTTTCTGAATTCGGCCTAATCAAGCATCGTGTAAAAGTTGAAATTGAGTGGATCAAGGCCTTGGCCGCCGCCCCCGCTATTCAAGAAGTCGCCCCCTTCTCCGCCGCCACTTTGACCGAGCTGGATGCACTCGCCGCCAATCTGAATGAAGCCGACGCGCAAGCGGTAAAAGATATCGAATCCATCACCAATCACGATGTCAAAGCCGTCGAATATTTCTTAAAAAAGCACTTCGCCCACAATAGCGAAGTCATGGGCGTTTCGGAATTCATCCACTTTGCTTGCACGTCGGAAGACATCAACAATTTATCGCACGCACTGATGCTGAAGGCCGCACGCGACACCGTGCTGCTGCCTAACTTGGATAAAGTTATCGCTCGTTTGACCGAGCTGGCGCACGCGCTGGCCGCACAGCCGATGCTCGCGCGCACCCACGGCCAGCCCGCCTCGCCCACCACCTTAGGCAAAGAGCTCGCCAATGTGGTGCATCGTTTGCGCCATGCACGGGAGCGTATCGCCGATGTTGCAATGCTGGGCAAGATCAATGGCGCGGTTGGCAACTACAACGCGCATCTTTCCGCCTATCCGAATATCGATTGGGAAAGCTTCGCGCAAGCCTTCGTCGAAGGTCTAGGCCTCAGCTTCAATCCCTACACCATCCAGATCGAGCCGCACGACTACATGGCGGAACTCTACGATGCCATCGCGCGCGCCAATACGATTTTGGTCGATCTGAATCGCGATGTATGGGGCTATATCTCGGTCGGCTATTTCAAACAAAAAGTTAAAGCAGGCGAAGTCGGCTCCAGCACCATGCCGCACAAAGTGAACCCGATTGATTTCGAAAATTCAGAAGGCAACTTAGGGCTGGCCAATAGCTTGCTACGCCACCTCTCGGATAAGCTGCCGATCTCACGTTGGCAGCGCGATCTCACCGACTCCACCGTGCTGCGTAATATGGGGGTGGCATTTGGCTACGCGCTATTGGGTTACGACTCCTGCCTACGCGGGCTGAACAAACTGGAAGCCAACCCGCAGCGTTTGGAAGACGATCTCAACGCCAATTGGGAAGTATTGGCCGAGCCGATTCAGACCGTAATGCGGCGCTACGGTGTGCCCAATCCCTACGAGCAGTTAAAAGAGCTCACGCGCGGCAAAGGCGGTATCACCAAGGAGCATTTGCACGTATTCATCATGGGCTTGGAAATCCCAACAGAAGAAAAAAAGCGCCTGCTGGCCCTGACGCCACACAGCTATATCGGCTTGGCGGCAGCTTTAGCAAAACGTATTTAATACGCCCTAATCAGCCGGGCGCGAATTCGCGCATTAAGTTGAAATTCATTGCGGTCGATATTGCCTATACTGAGCAAGAACTTCGGGCAAAAAAATGGGCGCTCTCGGCTTCATACGTAGGGGAATAAGTTGATCGTTTAACCCGCATTCCATGCATCACATCGCTAGTGTAAGCGTCTCGTTCTTCCAAGCAAAATGAGAAGCAAGGAAATCAAATAAAAACAATGCCTGCCTTTGCTGCTATTTCGGCGGCTAACTTTTGAAAATCGTTATAGCAACTTCTGACTGCTTCAATGTGGGCGCCAATAGCACCATCAGCAGACTTAAGGAAAAAAATTGGCTTGCGTGCCTCCATTGCCATGGGCATCAAGCTTCGATAATGCTTAAGCAAAGAAAGGCAATATGGATCGTCTGCAACAGCTGGTGTCAATTGAAATTCCTCATTCAGCACGGCATCGCGATAAACACTGGGGATGCGATCCATCCACCGTTTATAGGCCTTAACAGGGCGGCTATCGAGGATGCCATGCTGCATGACAATGTAGCCGATGGGCTGCATCGCGCCTTTAGGCATTGGCAAATCATCCGGTGCCTTGGTGAGAAGGTCGGACCAGACGGCACGCCATTCGCGCAAGGTAGGGCCCAAGTTTTTGAGGCCTTGCAAGGAAAAGAGGTCTGGAGCTAGCGGCAAGCAAACCTGATCGGATGCGATCAACGCCGAGCGATTGATGGCTCCTAGGTTGGGGCCCACATCTATCAATACCAGTTCCGCACCCCCTTCCGTGCCGCGTTGAACAAGTCGATGAAATGCCGTCATTGTGCGAAAAGCAGACTCGTCTCGATTGTGGCAACGAGGCCAAGCATCCGAGAGCTTGTCCTCGAATCGAGATAGACCAAGATCGCCAGCAATGAGGCCCAGCGTTGCAGTGATCTTCTCGACGTGGGGCTGGGCAATATCGCCGATACCGCGCAAAATCGGATGGATCGCCCCGTAGACCGTGTCTGGGTGTCTTTCATCATCAGGCCACAAACTTTCCAGGCGTTCATCATCCAGAAACATGGCGGTGAGGTTAGCCTGCGGGTCAAGATCGACGGCTAGCGTCTTGACCCCATGGTCAGAAAACATCCATGCGAGGTGATACACAAGTGAAGTCTTACCTACGCCTCGCTTATTGTTAAAGAACGCGATAGTTTTCAAGTGATTCTCCCGTATATCTTTACCAATACCGAATGTTCATCGAACTCGAATTCAGCAGGCGGATTGCCGTTCTGTTTCAATAATGCCTGCGCACGCTGAACGCCGTAGCCAAACCGATTCACAAAGCCAAGCGATTTCATTGCCTCGGCAATGACGGGGTTACGATAACTGTTACGCGTCGGGAAGTTTTCTGGTGTTGCCTCCCCATATAAGCTACCGGGACTCTGAATTTCAATGTGGTCACTAAAAGCATAAAAACGAATGGGAGTATTGCTGTCGTAGTTGCGGTGCATGACGGCATTCATCAGTAACTCGCGTAGCGCCCATTCCGGATAGTCCGGTAGTAACTCTTCCACAAGTGCGCTGACAGCGCGCATCGTTGTTTGAATAAGCAGCTTGAGTCGGCCTTCCAACTCACGCAGTACCGAATGAAGATCACCGGATATTTCAGCCTGGTCTTCAGGTACGTCGGTCAGTGCAATACTGGGCAGCTTGAGATACTGAACATAAGCCCCCGGTAGAAAGAAGCGGGGGTTCTTTCCGAATAGCAAAATACCTGCATGGGTTGGGCAGGCACGTTCTG
>JAYVBU010000056.1:0-4172 GCA_043750335.1 Betaproteobacteria bacterium
TCACCAACCCTACGGTAACCGCGTTTCAGGAGCGGTTAGCCGCGCTGGAAGGAGCAGAGTTTTGCGTGGCTACTGCTTCCGGCATGTCCGCCATCCTCGCCTGCGTGATGGGCTTGCTCTCGGCGGGCGACCATATCGTCGCCTCGCGCGCGATATTCGGTTCAACGGTGCAATTGTTCGGCAATATTCTGAAACGATTTGGGGTCGAGACAACGTTTGTTTCAGCAACTGACGTGCGTGAATGGGAAGCAGCATGCCAGCCCAACACCAAATTATTTTTTGCTGAGACGCCCTCCAACCCTTTGACCGAGGTGTGTGATATTGCTGCGCTGGCGGAGATCGCGCATCGTCACGGCGCATGGCTTGCAGTGGACAATTGTTTTTGCACGCCGATACTGCAACGGCCCTTGGATTTAGGCGCAGATATCGTGATTCATTCGGCGACAAAATATCTTGATGGCCAGGGCCGCGTATTGGGTGGGGCCGTGTTGGGTAGCAAAGCATTGATGGAGGGCGTGTACCAATTTCTGCGTACTGCCGGGCCCACACTCAGCGCGTTCAATGCCTGGATTTTTTTAAAAGGGTTAGAGACGCTACGCATACGCATGGACGCCCATTCAGCAGGTGCGTTGGAACTAGCGCGTTGGCTAGAGGCCCAAGCCTGCGTGGAGCGCGTGTTATATCCAGGCTTGCCCTCGCACCCGCAGCATGCCTTGGCGATGCGCCAGCAAAAAACTGGCGGCGGCATTGTGTCGTTCGAAGTGCGTGGTGGCAAGGCCGCTGCCTGGCGCGTGATTGATAACACGCTGCTATTGTCGATCACAGCAAACCTGGGCGATACGAAAACCACGATTACGCATCCCGCCACCACAACCCACGGGCGGCTCTCGCCGGAGCAACGTGCGGCAGCGGGGATTCACGATGGTCTGATCCGCATTGCGGTCGGATTGGAATCGGTGGAAGATATTAAGCGCGATCTTAAACGGGGGTTCGACCTACTCGCATGAACATAAAATATTTTATTGTGATGGCTTTAGCACTCGGCGCGAGTGCGGCGCGCGCTGCGGGCATGAGTGAAGTCACCTATATGGATCAAGAGTCGAATTCGGGCGGCTATGTCACGCGCTATTTGGTGACAGAGCGTTACTTGCGTATGGACTATGGACGTGATCGAGAAGATTACGTCCTGTTTGATCGGCGCGAAAAGCGCGCCTATAACGTCAACCATGAACGACATGAAGTACTCATGTTTGAGCCCGGCCCGATACCTATTGAAAAACCCAAAGATTTCGATGTCGGCGAAGATATTTTGAGCGATAAAGATTCCCAAAAGCGCTTGAACCTGATGGTGAACGGCAAGATATGTTCGCGCATCCTGGCGTCTGAACGCTTCTTTCCCGAAATAGCGCAAGCCTTGGGCGAGTTCGGCGAAGTAATGGCGGCGACGCATGCCTTGACCTATTTGGCGACACCGGTCGAGCAGCGCGATCTGTGCGATTTAGCGCGTCTGGTGCTAGAGCCGCGCCGTTGGTACAAATATGGCCTCACGCTTGATGAGCTGCATTACACCGGTGTCTCGCGCCGCGTACTTAATTATCAAGCGGGTGTGGCAGTGCGCCCAAAAGTATTTGAAGTACCAGACAATTATCGTCACATTGATATGAAAACGATGAGCGGGATTAAACCATGAACCGCACCGTGCTCGCGCTGGGTTTTCTTTCAGCGTTCGTTCTGCCGTCCGCACAAGCGGAGGTATTCAAATGCATCATGAATTCCGGCGCAATCGTCTATTCAGAAAAAAAAGAAGCCAACGCACAATGTACCGTGGTCACTGCGCCGATAAATGTCGTGCCGGCGAATAAAGCAGTCGCGCCTGGGTCTAGCCTGAGTCCCTTGGAGAGGGCAGACAAACCAGACTCACTAAAAAACAAAATCGCAGAACAAGAACGCGCCTTAGCTGACGCAAAGAAAGACTTGGCCGAGCAAGAGGGTAACCGTATCGGCGGTGAGCAAAATTATCAAAAATTACTGGATCGCCTAAAGCCCTACCAAGAAAAAGTAGCAGAACTCGAAAAAGCGCTTGCCGCACTGCGCGACGAACAAAGCAAGACAAAATAGGCGCATGGGCAGGCTATTCCGCCCCATTGCCGCAGGCTTTTCGATCACTCAATACGCGCTTGAAATTTCCGAGCGCCACCCCTAATTACAGCCAACCGTATTTTGATGGAGAAATCTATGAACACCGAAACCGTAAAAGAAACCCTGGGCTTTCAAACCGAAGTAAAACAACTCCTGCGGCTGATGATCCACTCGCTCTATAGCAATAAAGAAATCTTCCTGCGTGAATTGATTTCAAACGCCTCCGATGCCTGCGACAAACTGCGCTTTGAAGCGCTCTCCGATGGCGCGCTGTACGAAAATGATGCCGAGCTAAAAATCCGCATCTCCTACGACAAAGCCGCGCGCACCCTCACCCTATCCGACAACGGCATCGGCATGTCACGCAACGAAGTGATTGAAAATATCGGCACCATCGCACGCTCTGGCACGCGTGAGTTTTTAGACCGACTCACCGGCGATCAAACCAAAGACGCCAACTTGATTGGCCAATTCGGCGTGGGTTTTTATTCTTCATTTATCGTCGCCGACAAAGTGAGCCTAATCACCCGCCGCGCGGGTTTGACCAGCGAACATGGCGTGCAATGGGAATCGGCGGGCGAGGGCGACTACACCCTGGAGACAGTCAACAAAGCCAACCATGGCACCGATGTCATCCTGCACCTGCGCGAGGGCGAAGACGATTTTCTATCCGATTGGCGCTTGCAAGGCATCATCCGCAAATATTCTGACCACATCACGCTGCCCATCTTGATGCAATTAGAGGGCAAAGAAGAAGACACCGCCATCAACCAAGCCAACGCGCTGTGGGCGCGCCCTAAATCTGAAATCAGCGACGAGCAATACACCGAATTTTACAAACATGTCGCGCATGATTTCGAGCCCCCGCTGGCGCATGTGCACAGCAAGGTGGAAGGCAAGCAAGAATATGCCATGCTGCTTTACGCACCCGCGCGTGCCCCCTTTGATTTATGGGATCGCCAACCGCGACATGGCATCAAACTCTACGTGCGCCGCGTATTCATCATGGAAGAGATGGAAAAGCTCATGCCGCATTATCTGCGCTTCGTGCGCGGCGTGATCGACTCGAACGACCTGCCGCTCAATGTCTCGCGCGAAATTTTGCAACATAGCAAAGACATCGACACCATTCGCGCCGGTGCGACCAAAAAAGTGCTGAGCATGCTGGAAGATTTAGCCGAAAATAATACAGAAAAATACGCCAGCTTCTGGACCGAGTTTGGCAAAGTGTTGAAAGAGGGCGTGGGCGAAGATCACGCCAACAAAGAGCGCATCGCCAAGCTGCTGCGCTTTGCCACCACCCATGCGGACACCGAGGCCGAAGCGACATCGCTCGCTGACTATGTGGCGCGCATGAAAGAAGGGCAGAGCAAAATATACTACGTCACCGCCGATAGTTTTGCCGCCGCCAAAAATAGTCCACACCTCGAAATTTTCCGCAAAAAAGGCGTCGAGGTAATCTTGCTGCATGACCGCGTGGACGAATGGCTAGCATCGAATCTCCCCGAGTTTGAAGGCAAAACTTTGCAGTCTGTCGCCAAGGGCGATCTTGATCTGGGTCAACTCGACGACGCAGAAGAAAAGCAAGCGCGCGAACAGGAAGAGACCACCTACAAAGACTTCGTCGAAAAAATCCAAACCGCATTGAATGAACAAGTCAAAGCCGTACGCATCTCACATCGCCTCACCGACTCGCCCGCCTGTCTCGTGGTGGACGATCAAGATATGGGCATGAACCTAGAACGCATGCTGAAAGCCGCCGGACAAAAAGTTCCGCTCACGAAACCGATTCTGGAAGTGAACCCACAACACCCACTACTGGCCTTACTACAGAGCGAAGCGGATGCGACGCGCTTCAGCGACTTTAGTCAGATATTGTTCAACCAAGCCTTACTGGCCGAAGGCGGGCAGTTGGACGACCCGGCAGGGTTTGTAAAAAAACTGAACGGGCTGATGTTGGCCTTGGCGGGGAAATAGCCGTAACAGGCAGCCCACATAAAACTCAGGGAGCGTTAGAAATGTAAGGTGGGTTA
>JAYVBU010000057.1:0-4166 GCA_043750335.1 Betaproteobacteria bacterium
AATTTTTGTGCGGGATGAGCGTATAAGTAGATGCGGTGCTGCTCGCATCTTCGGCCACGTGATCCGTCAGGTTAATTCGCGCTTTAACAGAGGTCGGCCATGTCAAAAACAATCCATGATCCAAGCGATCCTAACGCCGCTACCGGTACGTTCGAAGCGATCATCGAGATTCGCCGCCAGGCGGTCTTGCTCAAAACCGGGGCCTTGCAGAATGCGATTCTCAATAGCGCTAATTTTTCGAGCATCGCCACCGATGAGAAGGGGGTAATTCAGATATTCAATGTGGGTGCCGAGCGCATGCTGGGCTTCACAGCCGATGATGTTTTGAACAAGATTACGCCGGCCAATATTTCTGATCCGCAGGAAGTGATCGAGCGTGCGAAGGCGTTGAGCGTCGAGCTTGGAACCCAGATTGAGCCAGGTTTCGAGGCATTGGTGTTCAGGGCCTCGCGTGGCATCGAGGACATCTATGAGCTGACCTATATCCGTAAAGATGGCAGCCGCTTTCCAGCCATCGTGTCGGTCACTGCGTTGCGTGACGATCAAGATGTCATTATCGGCTATCTATTAATCGGCACGGACAACACCGCGCGTAAGCAGGCCGAAGCAGAACGACAGCATTTATTGGAGATTCAAGAAGAGACCAATAAACAACTGCAACAGGCCAACTTGACCTTGCAGCTCAGCGAAGAAAAACTTTCCGTGACGCTCCACTCTATCGGTGATGCGGTGATTGCAACCGATGCAGGCGCGCGGGTGACCCTGCTCAATCCGCTTGCCGAAAAACTCACGGGTTGGACACAGGCCCAAGCCAGTGGTTGTCCAGTGGACGAGATTTTTCATATTATCAACAAAGAAACCCGTCACCCCACCACGATTCCGGTCATGGAAACTTTGGCGCTCGGCACAATACAGGGCATGGCCAACCACACTGTCTTGATTGCTCGTGATGGTAGTGAGTGCGATATCGCGGACAGTTGCGCGCCGATTCGCGACCGCGACGGTCAGGTGATCGGCGCGGTGCTGGTGTTCCGCGATGTGACCGGGGAATACGCAGCGCAGAAAGCGTTGCGCGATCAGCAGTTCTATACGCGTTCGCTTATCGAGTCGAATATCGACGCACTGATAACGACCGATCCGTCCGGCATCATTAGCGACGGCAACCAACAAATGGAGGCGCTTACCGGTTATACGCGCGAGGAATTGATCGGTACGCCATTCAAAAATTATTTTACTGATCCGGCACGGGCCGAGGCGGGCATCAAGCTGGTGTTGAGCGAAAAGAAGGTCACCGACTATGAGTTGACTGCACACGCCAAGGATGGCAAGGAAACCGTGGTGTCCTATAACGCAGCTACTTTTCACAATGCGGACGGGAAGCTACAAGGCGTATTTGTTGCCGCGCGCGATGTGACTGAGCGCAAGCGACTGGATCAGGTGTTACAGGATAAGAACGTCGAGCTAGAGAGCGCACGATTCGTCGCCGACAAAGCAAACCTCGCTAAATCCGATTTTTTATCCAGCATGAGCCATGAGCTGCGTACCCCGCTCAATGCCATCCTCGGTTTCGCCCAGTTGTTGGAGAGTGGTTCACCGCCACCAACAGCCGCCCAGAGTGTCAGGTTGCACCAGATTATCAAAGCAGGTTGGTATCTGCTGGAGCTGATAAACGAGATACTCGATCTCGCAGTGATCGAGTCCGGCAAATTATCCCTGTCGCGTGAATCCGTGTCGCTGATTGATGTCATGCGCGAATGCCAAGCCATGATCGAGTCACAGGCGCAAAATCACGGCATCCATATTAGTTTTCTACCATTCGATCATAGCTGGTTTGCCAATGCGGATGGCACTCGCGTCAAGCAGGTGCTCATCAATCTGCTGTCCAATGCGATCAAATACAACCGCGAATTTGGTACGGTTGAAGTGGCGTGTACCGCGTGTAGCCCGGATCGCATACGCATCAGCGTCAAGGACAGCGGCGAGGGATTGTCGCCGGAAAAACTATCGCAGCTATTTCAGCCCTTCAATCGTCTTGGGCAAGAGACCGGTACGGAGGAGGGGACGGGCATCGGTTTGGTGGTCACCAAGCAACTGGTCGAGTTGATGGGCGGCACCATTGGCGTGAAAAGCACGGTGGGCGTAGGCAGCGAATTCTGGATCGAATTGATCGGCGATGTAATTCCCCAGCTTGCCGCCGGCAAAGTAAAGTCTGCTGAACTAATGCCGCAAGTCACCGCACCGCTACGCACCCTGCTCTATGTGGAAGACAATCCGGCTAACCTGATGCTGGTCGAGCAAATCATTGAGAACCATCCCCATATACGCATGCTGAGTGCGCGCGATGGCAATCACGGCATTGCGCTTGCGCGCGCCTATTTACCGGATGTGATCCTGATGGACATCAATCTACCCGGTATCAGCGGTTTTCAAGTGCTGAAAATTTTGCGAGAAGACGCAGTAACAGCGCATATCCCATTGCTGGCGATTAGTGCCAATGCCATGCCACGCGATATCGACAAAGGCCTGGAAGCAGGGTTCTTTCACTATCTCACCAAGCCGATCAAAGTGAACGAGTTTATGGAAGCCCTGGAGAGGGCGTTGGAATGTGCAGAAACGAACATGGACGGTACAGTTGTGCCCGTACCCCGTGATGATTGATATCGACGTTTTGCGAGATGCCAGTATTTTGATCGTGGACGATCAGCAGGCCAATGTGCAG
The DNA here is from genome assembly GCA_043750335.1 of Betaproteobacteria bacterium. Taxonomy (GTDB): domain Bacteria; phylum Pseudomonadota; class Gammaproteobacteria; order Burkholderiales; family Thiobacteraceae; genus RBG-16-58-11. The sequence continues at coordinate 2,720 of JAYVBU010000057.1, forward strand.
TTTTTGGAGGAAATGCTGTTGGAAGCTGGCTATCAGAACTTTTTTTCGACAATGGACCCAAAAACCGTTTGCGCGTTGTATCGCGCAAACCGCTATGACTTGATTCTACTTGATCTACATATGCCCAGCTTGGATGGCTTCCAGGTAATGGAAGGCCTGAAGGAAATTGAGACAGATGGCTACTTACCCGTACTCGTAATTACGGTCGAACCCGACCAAAAGTTGCGCGCGTTGGCCACAGGTGCGAAAGATTTTATCAGTAAACCCTTTGATCTGATGGAAGCCAAAGCGCGCATACACAACATGCTGGAGGTGCGCTTGGCATTCAAGCAATTGAAGCATTATTGTCGTGCGCTGGAGTCATGGGCGATGCATGATGCATTGACGGGGCTGCCGAATCGACGGCTTTTGATGGATAGACTTTCTTTGGCTATGGCCCATGCGCGCAGGAACAAAAGTACGATGGCGGTGATGTATGTGGATTTGGATGGGTTTAAAGAGATCAACGATACTTTGGGCCATGAAGCGGGTGACGCGCTGCTGAAAATGGTTGCTGATCGCCTGGCGGCTGCGGTGCGTCAAGAGGACACGGTGGCACGTATGGGTGGGGACGAATTCGTGATCGGTTTGTGGAAATTAAGTCACGCCCAAGAGGTGGTCAAGCTGGCATCCAAAGTGATACATGCCGTGGCGCAACCCTATCGGATTCAAGACTGCAATGTGAATATAACCGCCAGCGTCGGTGTGGGTGTTTATCCACAACATGGTGATGCAGTGGAGACGTTGATGAAGAGCGCGGATATGGCGTTGAATGAGGCCAAGCGCGCTGGCAAGAACGAATACAGCCTCGCGGTACGCGCCGACCCGATGGCGAAAACGAATATTGATGAACTTACCCAAGGTGGACCAAGTCCCAGTACATATTAATGAAATCGGATAATTAAAATGATTAGTGAACAAGAAATTCTGAGTGCCAGTATTTTGATCGTGGACGATCAAGAAGCCAACGTGCAGCTGTTGGAACAATTGCTGCGTGAAGCGGGCTATCAATATATTACTTCGACGATGGACCCGTATGCCGTTTGCGCGCTGCATCGTGACCACCCATACGATTTGATTTTGCTCGATCTGCAAATGCCCGGCATGGATGGCTTTCAGGTGATGGATTGTCTGAAAAAAATCGACACCGAGGGTTATGTTCCGATACTCGTGATTACAGCCCAACCGAGCCACAAGCTACGGGCGCTGGCCTCTGGCGCGAAAGATTTTGTATCCAAGCCATTTGACTTGGTGGAAACCAAAACGCGCATTCATAACATGCTGGAAGTGCGCCTATTGTATAAGCGGCTCGAAAATTACAACCAAGTGCTGGAGCAAACGGTGTTAGAACGCACGGCAGAACTGCGTGAAAGCGAAGCGCGCTTTCGTCGTTTAACAGAACTATCGT
>JAYVBU010000058.1:0-4163 GCA_043750335.1 Betaproteobacteria bacterium
ACCACCCGTACTTCAGGAACCCTATTGCGCCCGCTTTGCTCGCATGCCGACGCGACCACGCTTTGCCAATGCTGCATGCGCTTTTGCATGCGTTCACCCGCCAGCTTCACCACGCTGCGCTCGGCCTGTATCGGTTGGATCGCGCCTACGCCCAACTCAACCGATTTTTGCAAGGTGTAGTCCATGCGCTCGCCGCTGGAAATGCCCTGCACCAACAACACATCAAGCGCGGACTCGCAAGATAAGGACGCGCTGCGTTCGACCAACACGGTCACCCCCTGCTTATCCACATGCACAATGCGCGCGTGATATTCGCAACCATCGCCATTGAACAAGCGCACCCCATCCTTCTCACCCAAACGCAACACGCGCGTGGCATGGTGCGCTGCATCGGGGGGCAACGCCACGCGCGCGCCAAGTGCCAGGGCGTTGGGGAAATAAAAGCGAGGAATGCGCATGGAAAAGCCAGTCAGAAAAATAGACGCAGGTTTGTGCAGCACCGTGCTTGTCCGGGATATCACCGGCTTACGAGAATCCGCTTAAAAGCACGTGTTATTATAGCCTTTGGTTCCCCACAGCAAGGTATTTCCCCAATGGTAAGTTTGACTACGCCCGTCTGCGATTTTGGTTGGCCGGCGCCGGATTTTGATCTCCCTGGCGTTGATGGCAAGCGCTACACGCTAAACGATCTGAAGGGGCCAAAGGGCTTGCTGGTGATGTTCATTTGCAATCACTGCCCCTACGTAAAAGCCGTGCGTAGCCGCATCGTACGCGACGCACAAGAATTGCTGCAACACGGCATCCATTGTGTCGCGATCAGCACCAATGACGCTACGGGCTATCCCGAAGACAGCTTCGACAACATGCAGCGTATCGCGCTCGAATGGGCCTTGCCTTTTCCTTATTTGCACGACGAGAGCCAAGCTGTCGCAAAAACCTACGGCGCGGTCTGCACACCCGATTTTTTCGGTTTCAACCATAAACTCGAATTACAGTATCGCGGCCGACTCGACGAATCGCGCAAGGAAACCGCGCCCGACACCGTGCGCCGCGATCTATTTGAAGCCATGCTGCAAGTCGCTCAGACCGGTCACGGCCCGCAGGACCAAATTCCCAGCATGGGGTGTTCGATCAAATGGAAAGAATAGAAAATTTTTGGTGGCGTGCTTTCCCTATCTCCTAACACCCGAAGTCTAAAATAATGCTCAACGCCCTCCTCGACATCGTCAAAGCCGTCGCCCAACGCGAGATCGTGCCGCGCTATCTCAAAGTCGCGCACGAGCACAAGGTTGATGGCAGCATCCTCACTGAGGCCGATACAGCAGCGCAGCAAGCGCTCACTGAAGGCCTCAAGGCGATCAATGGTTGCCCGGTGCTGGGCGAGGAAATGACGCCACAGGAACAGCAAGCCTTATGGGCGCAGCACAACCACACAGGGCTTTGGGTGCTCGACCCGGTGGACGGCACGACCAATTTTGCCAATGGTCTGCCCTATTTCGCGGTGTCAGTCGGGTTTTACCTAGCCGGGCGACCGGTCATGGGCGTGGTGTATGCCCCCGAGGCCAATGAGCTATTTTGGGCTGAGGCGGGCAAAGGGGCTTTTTTGAATGGTGAGCGGCTCCCCATCAAAGAGCGCGCCCCAGAAAGCCTCAAGCGCGCCATGGCCGGGGTAGATTTAAAGCGGCTACAACCCAAACTTGCCTCGGCGCTAGCCTCGAACCCGCCTTACGTGTCGCAACGCAATTTCGGCTCAAGCGCCCTGGATTGGTGCTATGTGGCCGCCGGACGATTAGACATCTATATACACGGCGGGCAAAAATTATGGGACTACGCCGCTGGTGCGCTCATTTTACAGGAAGCTGGCGGCGCGCTCTGCACACTAGATTCAGATGATTTTTGGGCGAGCGACCCGTGGCAACGCTCCGTAATCTGCGCTTGGGATAAGGCTACTTTCCTACCTTGGCGAGATTGGATACGGGCCAATCAATAAACCCGAATCCGCCGTGCAGCCCATCCATTCCCCTATCCAAGCCATTGAAATATCTTATCAATTCTTTTATTGCCAAGGGTTCACGATCTAGGCGATAATTTTAGCTTTCGCTAAAACTCGCTCGTTTGCACCAAAACCAAACAACAAAGCAACGGGCACGCTGGAACCCGGCATCACTCCGAAGTTCCTCAAAGCATCACCAAAACAGTATTCAAGCCGACGGTTTTTTAAAGCCGGCGGGGAAATTTTCGCAATAAATTTTAAAGGAATCTTGATATGGCAACTCGTGCTGAATTGTGCAATGCGATCCGTATGCTGGCTGTCGATGCAGTGCAAAAAGCCAACTCCGGCCACCCCGGCGCGCCCATGGGCATGGCAGAAATCGCAGAAGTTTTGTGGAATCACCAACTGCGCCACAACCCGTCCAACCCGAAATGGGCTGACCGTGACCGTTTCGTTTTTTCCAACGGCCACGGCTCGATGCTCTTGTACTCGCTGCTGCATCTGACCGGCTACGACCTGCCGATCGACGAGCTGAAAAAATTCCGCCAACTGCATTCCAAGACGCCGGGCCACCCTGAATATGGCTACGCGCCTGGGATCGAGACCACCACTGGCCCCTTGGGTCAGGGCATTTCCAACGCGGTGGGCATGGCGCTGACCGAAAAATTGCTGGCGGCAGAATTCAACAAGCCTGGTCATGAGATCGTGAACCACTACACCTATGTATTCTTGGGTGACGGTTGCATGATGGAAGGCATCTCGCACGAATCCTGCGCGCTGGCCGGCACCTGGGGCCTGGGCAAGCTGATCGCTTTTTACGACGATAACGGCATCTCCATCGACGGCCACGTCGAAGCCTGGTTCACCGACGATACCGGCAAGCGTTTCGAAGCCTATAACTGGCACGTGATCCGCAATGTCGATGGCCACAACTCGCAAGCAGTAGAAAAAGCGCTGCAAGAAGCCAAGACCGTTACTGACAAACCGTCGATGATTATTTGCAAAACCGTCATCGGCAAAGGTTCCCCCAACAAAGAAGGTACGCACGACGTGCACGGCGCGGCCCTGGGCGATGCCGAAGTTAAAGCCACACGCGAGCATCTGGGTTGGACCCACGGCCCGTTCGAGATTCCAAAAGACGTGTATGAAGGCTGGGATTGCCGCACCAAAGGCCAAGGCTTAGAAACCTTGTGGAGCAACAAATTCGCCGAGTACAAAGCAGCCTTCCCGGCTGAAGCGGCTGAGTTTGAGCGCCGCATGAAAAGCGAATTGCCCGCGAATTGGGCAGAGCACATCACCAAAGCGGTCGCTGCGATTAACGAAAAAGGCGAAACCGTGGCCTCGCGCAAAGCCTCACAAATCGCGATCAATGCCTTACAGCCTGCGCTACCCGAATTTCTCGGCGGCTCAGCTGACCTGACCGGCTCTAACCTGACCAACTGGACTGGTGCTCATCACATTAAAGGCACTAGCGTCGGTAACTACATTAGCTACGGTGTGCGCGAATTCGGTATGTCCGCGATCATGAACGGTATGGCGCTGCATGGCGGCTTACTACCCTTCGGCGGCACGTTCTTGATGTTCTCGGAATACGCACGCAATGCGCTGCGTATGGCGGCACTGATGAAGATTCGCGTGATCTGGGTGTTCACCCATGACTCAATCGGCCTAGGCGAAGACGGCCCGACGCACCAACCTGTCGAGCAAACCTCCACCTTGCGCTTGATGCCGAATATGGATGTATGGCGTCCTTGCGACACGACCGAAACCTTGGTCGGCTGGGCCGCCAGCGTGGAGCGCATGACTGGCCCCTCCAGCCATATTCTCAGCCGCCAAAATCTGCCGTTCCAAAAGCGCAGCCAAGATCAAATCGACGCCATCCGCAAAGGTGGTTACGTGTTAGCCGATATTGCGAATCCGAAAATGGTGTTGATCGCCACCGGCTCTGAAATCGGCCTCGCGATGGATGCAAAAAAAGTCTTGGACGAACAAGGCATTCCGACCCGCGTCGTGTCCATGCCTTGCACCAATGTATTCGACCGCCAAGAACAGTCTTACAAAGCCAGCGTATTGCCGAAAGGTGTAGCGCGGGTCGCGATCGAAGCCGGTGTCACCGACTTCTGGCGCAAATATGTCGGCCTCGAAGGCGGCGTGGTGGGTATCGACACCT
>JAYVBU010000059.1:0-4153 GCA_043750335.1 Betaproteobacteria bacterium
ATATGGAATTGGTCGAGAACGAACTTTTTATCGACGCCACAGCATCCATTACCCAAGCGCCGATCTCGCCGCTGGCCTCATCGGGAATCGACAATAGTAATAGCAGCGGGAATATCAGCAGCGTCCGCGCGCTGAATATTTCACCGTATTGGGTGCATCGTTTTGGCAGCACCGCCACGCTCAATGCGCGCTATACCGCATCTGACGCCAGCAATAGCAACAGCGCACTGTCCGGCAGTCGCAACAGCACGACGAACATCTCGCTCGGCAGCGGCACCGACTTCGGACGCATATCCTGGGGGCTGACTGTCGCAGACCAAAGCATCGACTATAAGGGCCGTTCCGATGTAGCTTTCTCTACCGCATCGGTCGGCCTGGGTTATTTGTTTTCACCCGGGCTCAAGGTAGTAAGCACGCTGGGTGAAGAAAGCAATCGCTACGCGAGCACGACGGGCACGGCAAGCAAAGGGGTATTCTGGAATACAACGACCTACTGGGCGCCGACGATACGCACCTCGCTCGCCGTAGGGTTTGGCCACCATTACTATGGCGATAGCTGGAATATGGCTTTCAGGACGCGCGGCGCGCATGCCGAATGGACGGCGGATTACAGCGAAAGCGTGACCACCGCTAATAGCCAATATGGTGCGGTGATTCCCACTCAGGTGGGTACGCTGAGCGGGATTTACAACGATTCCACTCAGATTCAAACCAACCAAGTGTTTCTGAATCAGCGTTTTACTACGGCCTATAGCTGGAAGCGGGGCAGAAGCGGCATCACCCTCAATGCTTTTCACACAAGACAGACTGCACAAGAAAGCGGCCAAATCACCGGCGTGTTGAATAATGGCGCTTTTCAAAACGTGAACAGCATTAAACAAGTGGGGTTCAACGCGAGCTGGGCGTGGCAATGGACGCCGCTCATGCGCTCCACCATCAGTGGCGGGCTCAGCCGCAATAGCTACACAGAACTGAGCCGGGATGACGCCATGGCGCATATTCAACTTGGGCTCAACCGAAAATTTTCGCCGCAGTTGTCAGGCGTGTTGACGCTACGCCGCCAAACCCGCGACAGCAATCAGGACGCCGACTTCAACGAGAACGCGCTCTCCTGCGCGGTGACATACACTTTTTAAAGGACGCAGATGTACGAGTCGTTTTACCAACTGCGCGCCAAACCGTTCGCGCTCAATCCTGACCCCAAGTTTTTTTTCGCGAGCAAAGGACACAAACGTGCCATGGCCTACCTTGAGTACGGCCTGTCTTTGGGTGAAGGCTTTATTGTCATCACGGGCGAGATCGGCGCAGGCAAAACCATGTTGGTGCGCTATCTGTTCAAAAAACTAGAACACGAAAACGTAATCGCGGCGCAGCTCGTATCCACCCAGCTCGACGCCGACGACATGCTGCGCGCAGTCGCGTCCGCCTTCGGCTTGGAACAAGAAGGCTTGAATAAGGCATCGCTCCTGAAAAAGCTGGAAAATTTTTTACTGAGCATCGTCAAGCAGCGCAAGCGTCCCCTGCTAGTGGTGGACGAAGCGCAAAACCTCTCGCAACGCGCAGTGGAAGAGTTGCGTATGTTGTCCAACTTCCAACACGCCGAACGGCCCCTGCTGCAAAGCTTTCTGTTAGGTCAACCCGAATTCCGGCATACCTTGCAAAGCGAGGAAATGCAGCAATTGAAACAGCGCGTGATTGCGTCCTATCACCTGGGTGCGATGGATGCATCCGAAACCTGCGCCTATATTCAGCATCGTCTCGATCTCGTCGGCTGGCAGGGCGACCCGACCCTGACAGATGCGGCTTACCAACGCATCCACGAATACACTGGCGGCATCCCGCGCAAGATCAACACCCTATGTGATCGACTCCTGCTGCTCGGCTACCTTTCCGAAAAGCACCACTTTGATCGCGCCGAGGTGCAAGAGGTGCTGGATGATCTGGGGCAGGAAGTGGCGCATAGCAAGCTGCCCATGCAGGGCGTAACCAGTGTTGCACAGGGTGTCGAGGCGCCTGCCGATCTCTCTTGGCTCGAAGAAAAGCTGGAGAGTATCGAGCGCACGCAAAACCGCATGCTGGCCATGATGCGCAAATTATTGCCTGAGCCGACAAACGGCAAAACCAAAACGGGAAAGCGTAATGAGTAAACACAGCATTCTGTGCATCGTCGGCGCGCGCCCCAATTTCATGAAAATAGCGCCCATCATGCAAGCCTTGCGCGCCGGGCCTGACCCGATCACCGCTAAAATCGTACACACAGGCCAGCACTACGATGAAGCGATGAACAAACAGTTTTTTGCCGATCTGGGTATTCCCCATCCCGACATCAATCTCGATGTCGGCTCCGGTAGCCACGCAATGCAAACTGCCGAAGTCATGCGCCGCTTTGAACCGGTGCTGGATCAGGAACAACCTGCCGCGATCCTCGTGGTGGGCGACGTCAATTCCACCATCGCCTGCGCGCTGGTTGCCGCTAAAAAAGGCGTGGCCGTGATTCATGTTGAAGCGGGGTTGCGCAGCTTTGATCGCGGCATGCCCGAAGAAATTAACCGCGTGCTCACCGACCAACTATCCGACCTGCTCTACACCACGGAGCGCGCCGCACTCGCCAATCTTATGCGCGAGGGCATCGACCCGGCGCGCGTACAGTTCGTCGGCAATGTAATGATCGACACCCTGCAGCACAATTTACAACAGGCCATTCCCGCAGCAGCGACATTGGCGAATAGCGGCCTGGACGCGAGCCAGGGGTTTGCCGTGCTGACTTTGCACCGTCCCTCAAACGTGGATAACGAGGACAGCTTACGCAGCCTGCTCGAAACCATCATCGAGATCAGCAAGCGACTGCCGGTAGCCTTTCCACTGCATCCGCGCACCAAGAGCCGCATCGAGCATTTCAAATTGGACGGTTTGTTATCCCAGGGGCGGATGATTATTTTGCCCCCGCTAGGCTATCTGCACATGCTGGGCTTGATGCGCGAGGCAAAAATGGTGCTCACCGATTCTGGCGGTATTCAGGAAGAAACCACCGCGCTGGGCGTACCCTGCATCACCCTGCGCCAAAACACCGAGCGCCCAGTGACCGTGGATGAAGGCACGAACATCGTCGTGGGCCAAGCGCGCGACCAAATTTTGGCGGCGGCGGAAGATATCCTTGCCAGCGGCGGCAAAACCGGGCGTATTCCAGAATACTGGGACGGCCACGCCGCCGAACGCATCGCAGCGCATTTGCGCGGTTGGCTGGACGCGTTACCCACGCGGGAGACGCCCGCATGAAAAACGCCATGACCATCGACGTGGAGGATTACTTTCAGGTTTCCGCCTTCGCGCCCTACATACCGCGCAATCAGTGGGACAGCTTGCCGTGCCGGGTCGAGCAAAACGTCATGCGTATTCTTGATTTACTCGACGCGCATCAAGCCAAAGGGACCTTTTTTACCCTGGGCTGGGTGGCGGAGCGCTACCCACAAGTAGTGCGCGAGATGGTAGCGCGCGGACATGAGCTAGCGAGCCATGGATATGCCCATTTGCGCGCCAGCGATCAAAGCGAGACGGAATTCCGCATTGATGTCACGCACGCAAAAAAACTGCTCGAAGATATCTCCGGCGTGGCCGTCAACGGCTACCGCGCCCCCAGCTTCTCCATCGGCGCACGCAATCTGTGGGCCTTCGACGTACTGCACGATGCGGGCTATCAATACAGCTCCAGCGTCTATCCGATTAAACACGATCACTACGGCATGCCGGATGCGCCACGTTTCGCATTTCAGCCCACCGCACATGCCTTGCTGGAATTACCACCGACCACGCTCAACCTCATGGGGCGAAATTTCCCCGCATCGGGTGGCGGCTACTTTAGGCTACTGCCGTATCGCGTGTCCGCCTGGATGTTGCGGCGCGTGAACGACACGGACAAACGCCCCGGCATATTTTATTTCCATCCCTGGGAAATCGACCCCGGTCAACCGCGCCAGCAAGGCATCAACCTGAAAACCCGCTTCCGCCACTACGTCAACCTATCGCGCATGGAAGGCCGACTTACCCACTTGCTCCAGGATTTTCAATGGGATCGGATGGACCGTATCTTTTTAAATCCGCCCGTCTGAGTACGGCAATTTATACGGGCTATTTTTTTAGGGTGAAGGGCGGTCGA
>JAYVBU010000060.1:0-4130 GCA_043750335.1 Betaproteobacteria bacterium
GGTCACTATAATGGCGCGCTTTCCGGGGGTATAGCTCAGCTGGGAGAGCGCTTGCATGGCATGCAAGAGGTCAGCGGTTCGATCCCGCTTACCTCCACCAGGAATCAGCATGATCCAGCGTCTCGGCGTTATCGCAGTATGGTTGGGCATTATGGCCAGCGCGCTTGGTTTGGTGGTTGGATTCGCTAAGCTAGTGAGTGGTGATGAAGCGGTCGCTGGAGCGTGGTTAAGTTTGATCCCGGTTGGGTTTGCGCTGATGTTGTTAGGTACAGCAATCACGCAACTGGGTAAGAAGTAGGTCAGTTCGACTAAACAAACGAGTTTAGTCCCCATCGTCTAGAGGCCTAGGACATCGCACTTTCACGGCGGTAACAGGGGTTCGAATCCCCTTGGGGACGCCAAATAACAAAGCCACCGCAAGGTGGCTTTTTTATTTGGCGCTCATGATGGACATATCGCAAACGCCAGTCCTGCCTCAAATAGTGATTTCGCCGCCACTTATGGCACACTGTTGGCCTTCTTGATATCGAGCATCGAAGTGCGCCCCTACGAACTCCTGATTGGCCTGCGCTATACCCGCGCCAAACGCCGCAATCACTTTATTTCTTTCATCTCACTGATTTCGATGATCGGCATTGCGCTCGGCATTGTGGTGCTGATCGTGGTGCTGTCGGTGATGAATGGTTTTCAAAAGGAACTGCGCACACGCATTCTCGGTGTGGCTTCACATGTCGAGGTCAGTCAATTCGATGGCACGTTGACAGAGTGGCAGACGGTGGCGGATGCGGCAAAGCGCAATCCGCAAGTGGAAGCCGCCGCGCCTTATGTGATGGCGCAGGGCATGGTGTCGTTCGATCAAGGTGTGCAGGGCACCTTGATTCGCGGCATTTTGCCAACGCTTGAAAATGGCGTGGTGGAACTTGGCAAACAAATGAAAATGGGTAGCCTGGATAATTTACGCTCGGGTGAATTTGGCATTGTGCTCGGCATCGATTTGGCGCGTTCGCTCGGGGCGGGAATGGGCAGCAAGATTACGGTGATTGCGCCGCAGGGCAATGTTACGCCCGCAGGTATTTTGCCGCGTCTCAAGCAATTTACCGTGGTGGGCGTGTTTGAAGCGGGCATGAGCGTGTACGACGCAGGCTTGGCGCTGGTGCACATGGATGATGCGGCCAAGCTCTATCGCATGGAAGAAAAAGTCTCGGGCGTACGCCTCAAAATTAAAGATTTATTCCTTGCGCCGCGTGTCTCGCGCGAGCTGGCGGCGAGCTTGCCGGGCGATTTTTTGGTGCGTGACTGGACCCAGCAGAATGCAAATTTTTTCCGCGCGGTGCAGATGGAAAAAACCGTGATGTTCGTCATTATGTTTTTCATCGTGGCAGTAGCGGCTTTCAATATCGTGTCCACGCTGGTGATGGTGGTCACGGATAAACAGGCGGATATCGCTATCCTGCGCACACTCGGCGCATCGCCCGGCAGCATCATGAAGATTTTTATCGTGCAAGGCACGGTGATCGGCGTGATCGGCACTTTGATTGGCGTGGTCGGCGGCGTGTTGCTGGCGTCGAATATCGACGTAGTGGTTCCCTTCATCGAGCGATTGTTCGGCATGCATTTTCTGGCGAAGGATGTGTACTACATCAGCGAGCTGCCGTCTGATGTGCAAACATCGGATGTGGTGGCGATTGCTACGGTGTCTTTCCTGCTGTCCTTGCTAGCGACACTGTATCCGTCGTGGCGCGCGTCGAAGATCAACCCGGCGGAGGCGTTGCGCTATGAGTAAAGATCAGGCATCAGGGACAGTGATTGCTTGCCAAGGCTTGAAAAAAACTTTTAGCCAGGGCGATCTGGATGTGCCGGTGTTGCTCGGTATTGATCTGGAAGTGGCGCACGGTGAGCGCATCGCGATTGTGGGGGCTTCAGGTTCCGGCAAGAGCACTTTGCTGCATTTGCTCGGCGGCCTGGATATGGCAAGCGCGGGTTCGGTGCAGATTTTGGGGCATGACATTCAAATCATGTCGGAAGATGCGCGCGGAAAGTTGCGTAACCAATCCCTTGGTTTTATCTATCAGTTCCATCACCTGTTGTCTGAATTTACCGCGTTAGAAAATGTCGCTATGCCGCTCTTGATCCGGCGTGTGGCGGATGCTGAGGCCTATGACCAAGCGCGCGAGATGTTGCAGCAAGTCGGCTTGAGCCATCGCTTGGCGCATAAGCCAGGAGAGTTGTCGGGCGGGGAACGACAGCGCGCGGCTGTGGCGCGGGCCTTGGTCACGCGCCCCGCGTGCGTATTGGCGGACGAACCGACCGGCAATCTGGACCGTCATACCGCCGAATCGGTGTTCGATCTGATGCTGGAATTGAATCAATCGCTCGGCACCAGTTTCATCATCGTCACTCACGACACAACGCTTGCGGCCAAGACGCAGCGCGTACTTAGATTGGTGGATGGCGCCCTGCTACGGGATGCGTGAATAGCGTTTTTTGCGTTTACGCCATTGCAGCGAAGCGTAGAGCCGCCACAAACCAAGTACAGCAAAGTAGCTGAAGAACGAAAGCAGGCAGGCGAGGATAAACAGGCCAATGAAAAAATCATTGCCGAGCGAACCCACCCAGCGCATGAAATCGAGCGCCAACATCATCCAGCTTCTGTCGCCCAGTGAAAAATCGAATGGCGGCATCGCACCGCCAGCGTTTCCTGTGGCATACGTGCCGATTTTATAGGCGACGAGATAAATCGGGATCAGGGTAAAAGGGTTGCTGTAGAGCGTGGTCATCACCGCCACCGGCAGGTTGACACGAAACCAGATCGACAGGATTGCGGCAGAAATCATTTGAAACGGCCCAGGAATTAAGCCGGTGAACGCGCCCACTGCGATGCCGCCTGCGACGGAACGCCGATTTAAGTGCCAAAGATTATGATGTCCAATCCAAGGCGCGAGCCGCCGCACGATACGGTGTTCGCGTAGTGAATCGGGGCTCGGCAGGTAGCGTTTAAGAAATTTTTTAGCCATACCAACCTATTTTCATGCGTCTCGTCATTCTAGCCTTTGTCATCGGTATCGGGTGCTTGCAACAGCAAGCGGTATTGCCACCGCTTGTTTGGGCGGCAGGGTTGCTACTCGTACCGCTATTGTTTTTCGTGCGCTGTGCCTGGGTGCGGCGAAGCTTATGGCTCATTGCGGCATTTGTCGCCGGATTTTTTTGGGCGGCGGGTGTGGCGCAGCACCGTCTGGCCGATACCCTGCCAGCGGAGTGGGAGGGGCGGGATATTCAAGTCGTCGGCGTGGTGGCCGAGCTGCCGCAATTCACCCAGCGCGGTGTGCGCTTCGCCTTCGATGTCGAGGAAGTGCTTACCCCTCAGGCAAAAGTGCCAGCACGGATTCAGCTTTTCTGGTTTGCGCGCGCGAATGATGCAGATAACGATGCACATCTGAATCCAGCGCGGCTGCACGCTGGAGAGCGCTGGCAACTCGTGGTGCGTTTGAAGCGCCCGCACGGCGCGGCAAATCCCTACGGCTTCGATTATGAGGCATGGCTGCTGGAGCAAAATACACGCGCCACAGGATACATCCGCAAAGACCCGAATAACTTCCGGCTGGACCAATTCGTCTGGCGTCCGGCATATGCGGTTGAGCGCCTGCGCGATAGTGTCGCCTTGCGTTTGAAACGCGTCATGCAGGATGAGCCTTATTCGGCGGTGCTCACCGCGCTTGCCATCGGCGATCAACACGCAATCCCGCAGAGCCAATGGCGCATTTTTTTCCGTACCGGGGTGAACCATCTGATGTCGATCTCCGGGCTGCATGTCACGCTGTTTTCGAGCATGGTGTTCATGCTCGTGTACGGCTTGTGGCGGCGTAACGCGTGGCTCACGCAGCGCTTACCAGCGCGCAAGGCGGCTTTGCTGTTCGGCGTGGCGGCGGCGTTTTTCTATGCGCTGCTGACCGGATTCGCCGTGCCCGCACAGCGTACTTTTTATATGCTCACCATCGTGGCGATGGCGGTGTGGTTCGATCGGCTCTCATCGAGCTCGCGCGTACTGACCTTGGCCCTAGGCGGCGTGGCGCTGCTTGACCCGTGGGCCGTTTTGTCGCCTGGATTTTGGCTATCGTTCGGCGCGGTGGCGG
>JAYVBU010000061.1:0-8958 GCA_043750335.1 Betaproteobacteria bacterium
ACGCCGCAGCCGCTGGCGGTCATCACAATCGCTTCCACGCCTTGATCCAAATACGGCGTCCACGCGTCGATGTTGCGCCGCATATAATCCAGTGCTTCGTCGTGTGCATTGAGATGATAAGACAGCGCACCGCAGCAACCGGCCTCAGGTGCTGTGATCAAACTGATGCCGAGCCGCTCCAACACGCGCGCAGCGGCGCTATTGATCTGCGGCGCCATTGACGGTTGCACGCAGCCTGCCAACACGAGCATCTTGCGTGCATGGCGTGGCGCTGGCCACTCGCCTGCTGCAACGGGCGCAGGGACATTCGCTTTCAATGTGGCGGGCAGCCATGGCCGGACCATTTGGCCCAGCTTGAGCAGCGGCCCAAACAAGGCAGGGGTCGGCAACAAAGTACGCAGGGCTTTGCGTTGCAGTTGCGCAAACAAGCTACGGCCAACTTTTTTTTCCGCAATGCCGCGGCCGATATCGATCAACTTTCCATACTGCACGCCGGAAGGGCACGTCGTTTCACACGCGCGGCACGTCAGGCAACGATCCAGGTGCAGCACCGTTTTTTCGGTCACCGGCCCGCCTTCGAGCATCTGCTTAATGAGATAAATCCGGCCACGCGGGCTATCGAGTTCATTGCCTAACAATTGATAGGTCGGGCAAGTGGCCAAGCAAAAACCGCAATGCACGCACGAGCGCAAGATGCGATCCGCTTCGCGGCCCTCGGCGGTGTCTTTTACAAAGTCGGCAAGTTGGGTTTGCATGGTTAAAAATTTGGGTACATTCGGCCAAGGTTGAAGATACCATGCGGATCGAAGGCGCGCTTCATGCGCTGGTGCACGATCATCAAGGCGGGCGGTAGCGGATGAAACACCGATTGCGGTTTGCTTGTACTGCGAAAGAGCGTGGCTTGGCCGCGCGCTTGCTCGGCCGCCACACGCACCGCAGCGGCATCGGCTTCAGTAAACACCCAGCGCAGCGCGCCACCCCATTCGATCAATTGTTTGCCTGGCAAATTGAATGGCGCGGTTGAGGGTAAGGAAAGACGCCACAGCGGCATAGGGCTTCGGAAAAAATTCGCACTGTGTTCGCGCACACCGCGCCAAAACGCATCGCCCGCCGCCAACGCTTGTCCACCAAATTTGGCTTGTGCCGCTTGTACAGCCGTGGCTGCACCAGACAAACGCAGCGTCAATACCTGATCGTGGAAACAGCTTGCAGATATCGGCCAGGGCTCGCTTGCCCAACGGTTCATCTTTTCCAACGCCTGTGCTTCATCGCACTCGAACTGCACCGTTGCTTCAGCCTTGGGGCGCGGCAACACTTTGAGCGACACTTCCAAAATCAAGCCCAGCGTTCCGAGCGAACCGGCCATGAGGCGCGACACATCGTATCCCGCGACATTTTTCATCACTTGGCCGCCGAAGCGCAAATGATCGGCGCTGCCATCGAGCATTTGCACGCCCAATACAAAATCACGCACCGCACCCGCGCTCGCCCGTCGTGGGCCGGACAAGCCAGCGGCGACGCAACCGCCGAGCGTCGCGCGCAGACCAAAATGCGGTGGCTCGAATGGGAGCATCTGTCCCTGCGTGGCCAGCGCGGTTTCGATCTCTGCCAGCGTCGTACCGGCACGTGCGGTGAGCACCAACTCCTCCGGCGCGTAATCGACGATACCGGTATAGCGTGTCGTGTCGATCACCTCGCCTTTTGGCGCGCCACCGTAAAAATCTTTCGAACCCGAACCGCGAATGCGTATCGGCCGCCGACGCGCGATGGCTTGGAGGATGGCTTCGGAAAATTGTTCGCGTAATTCGTTCATAGCAAATTCAACCGCTTTCACCGCAGAGGACGTGGTTCATAGTTTCAAAACCGCTCTATCCCCGGAAACTTCACCTGCCCCTGATGCACATGCATCGCGCCATACTCCGCGCAACGATGTAAGGTCGGCACGGCTTTGCCGGGATTGAGCAAGCCTTGCTCGTCCCACGCCGCTTTGAGCGCATGAAACAAGGTCAATTCCTTTGGCTGAAATTGCACGCACATCTGGTCGATTTTCTCCACGCCCACACCATGCTCGCCGGTGATGGTGCCGCCCACCTCAACCGACAGCTCTAGTATCTTGGCGCCAAAGGCTTCGGCGCGCGCAGTCTCGCCAGGCATATTCGCATCGTACAAAATCAGCGGATGCAGATTGCCATCGCCCGCATGAAATACATTGGCGACACGTAAACCAAAGTGTTGGGAATAATCACGGATACTGGCCAAGACCTGCGCCAAGCGCTTGCGCGGGATGGTGCCATCCATGCAGTAATAGTCGGGGGAGAGCCGACCCACGGCGGGAAAGGCCGCTTTGCGTCCCGCCCACAATCTTAAACGCTCCGCTTCGTCATTCGCCGTGCGCAAGCTGGTCGCGCCGCTGCTTTGCAAAATTGTGTGCACACGTTTAATTTCTTCTGACACTTCTTCATTCGTGCCATCTAACTCGCACAGCAAAATCGCCGCCGCCTCTAATGGGTAGCCCGCATGAACGAAATCTTCCGCCGCTTGAATTGCGAGTTTATCCATCATCTCCAACCCGGCGGGGATGATGCCGGCGGAAATGATCGCGGCCACGGCGGCGCCGGCCTTCTCGATATCGTCGAAACCGGCCATCAGCACTTGCGCCCGCTCCGGCTTGGGCAAAAGCTTCACCGTCACTTCGGTGATCACGCCGAGCATGCCTTCCGAACCGGTCATCAGCGCGAGCAAGTCGTAGCCCGCGCTATCGAGCGCGGTGGAACCGAGTTCCAGAATTTCGCCTTCCATCGTCACCACGCGCAGGGCGAGAATATTGTTCACGGTCAGGCCATATTTCAAACAATGCACGCCGCCGGAATTTTCCGCCACGTTGCCGCCGATGGAACAAACGATCTGGCTCGAGGGGTCGGGCGCGTAGTAGAGATGGTGCGGAGCGGCCGCTTCGGAGATGGCGAGGTTGCGCACCCCAGGCTGCACGCGCGCGGTACGCGCCAACGGATCGATATGCAGGATGCGGGAAAATTTGGCCAGCGACAGCAGCACCCCATTTTCCAGTGGCAGCGCGCCACCCGATAGGCCCGTGCCGGAACCGCGCGCCACGACCGGCACACCTGCTGCGGAGCAGGCGCGCAAAATAGCTTGCACCTGCGCTTCGGTTTCCGGCAATACGGTTAAGAGCGGCAGCTTGCGATAGGCGGTCAGGCCGTCGGACTCATAAGGCTTGAGGTCCTCGGCTTCGGTCAACACCGATTCGGCGGGGAGAATTTCGCGCAGGCGTTTAATCAGGCGGTCGGATTTCATGGGAAAAGCTTTCACCACGGAGTACACGGAGGAAAATACAACAAAACTCCGCGTACTCCGTGTACTCCGTGGTTAAGGTCAGTTTGTTAGCCGATTGTACACCGCCGCCAACGCCGTCTCATCGCCCACGTTGCCCGGAAAAATCACCACAGGGATATCCGGCAGACGCGAATGATCTTTGGGTGTCAGCACTACCGAGCAGCCCGGATGAATCTGGCCAACGATGCGCGCGGCAGGGATAGCCAAGCCCATGGACAGCATATCGTTCGATGTAATGCCGCCTTTGCTGATAATGAAACCCATCGTCTTTGGCAAGGCATGCACCACGCTCATCAGCAAACCGGAGACTTGCTCGCCGAAACGCAAACGCGTCTGGCTATCCGTAAATTGCCGCTCAGCGCGGGAGGTAAATACCACTGGCGTCAGACCTTTTGTATGCGCCGCCTCCACTTGGCCGATGACGGTTTGCAGTAATTCGGATACTTTTTCCGGTAGCAAATTTACATCCACTTCAACCGCCGCTACGCCCGGCTGCTTCAGCAACTCGGTCAATTGCTCGGTCGTTTTTTTTACATGGGAGCCGACCACGACTACACCAGCGCGGCCCTCTTTCACATACTCGCGCATACGCTCTGCCGGAATCGGCTGCGGTGGCAGTTTGGCCAGTGCCGTGAGCAAACTTGCAGCACTGCGGAACAAAAAGCGCTTGCCATGCTCAGCCGCGCTTAGCAGTTCATCGGCGAAGTGGTTCAGATCATCCTGATTCTCTGCATCCACTACACAGCAGGCGTTGTCGGTCAGATTCATCAGCTTATCGAAACTACCAACACGAATTTCCTCCAGCGGAAAACGCACCACTTCATCAGCTTGAATTCGCCCATGCGTTTTTTCTTCGACATATTTGGGTAAATAGCTGTGGCGATAGCCGAATACCGAATCGCGCGCGAATTCGGTTTCATGCACCGGCACGACTTTGTCACCCGCGCGCAGGTAATGTGTGCTGTGCACCGTGATGCGCCCGCCCTCGAAAAATGCCGGAATCAAAAAATGCGCGTCGAACGGTCCCAGTTCGTCGGCCATCACATCGGTCTCTACCGGGTAATGGCCGCGCAAGGTGGAGTCAGATCGCGAAACGAATAATACCGGGCGATCAAACCCGGCCAAAGCTTGTTTCAAATTTTGGCAGACTTCGCGCGTCACCGTCGCCGCCTCTGCCGCGCCCATGCCGCGTGTATTGGTCAGCACGAACATCAAAGGGGAAGCGTCGTATAAGCCAAGCTTGAGCGTGGGTACGTCCCAACGTGTGAGCAACAGACAGCCATGCACCGTCTGCGAGCCGGTGGGGTCGTCGTCGAGCACTATGATTTTTGTTTGCATGCAAAAAACCTTTCACCACAGAGGGCACGGAGTACACAGAGGAGAGAACATTAAAACTCCGTGTACTCCGTGGTGAAGCTTGTGCTAACCCAATAACTCCATCGCCCGGTCCGCCATCGCTTGCGCGTTCATGGCGTTGAAGTCGAATAACTGATTCGGGCTGGCCGTGGTTTCGCCACGTTTCCAACAGAATACATCGCGCGTCGGCACTGCGCTGCGCAACATAAGTGGCTCCAGCATCGCGCTGGGGCCGCCGGTCACGCCGAGCAGCACATCGCCGTGAAACAGCTTATCGAATTGCGTACGCGACATGAATTTGCCATCTGGCTCGGAGCAGGTATTCCACGCCACATCGGTGGGCCGATACAGGCGGCGCGGGTTGACGATAGCGACGATACGCACGCCGACACCTTGCGCTTCCAGTTTCTGCGCCGCTTCGAATACCGGCAACAGCACCATATCGCCCGTAACGGCGAACACCACGCGGCAACTGCTGCCCGCTTTGGCTTTGGTTTCGTGCAGCACAATCGCGCCCTCTTCAATTGCCTGACGCGATTGTTTCAATGTCGTGCGCACCGGCAGCGGCGATTTGGAAGCGGTAATCACGATGCCTTTATTCGATTGACCCAAAGCCCAGTCATACGCGACTTGAATCATGTTCGCATCGACCGGGAACAGCGGATACACATTGCCGTTGCGCATCATGGCCGCGAAGTAAGCTTCGATCTCCGGGCGCTGATGCGTCCAGCCGTTGCGGCCCTGCTCCAGCGCACCCGCAGTAAACATGGTGATCGCACATGGAGTTTTGTGGCGCAACTCGGCCATGGCTTGCGTCACCGTTTGCCAGATCGGCAGGCCATTGATGGCGAAGGATTCGTACGAGGCCCACAACGAACGCCCACCGAATAGCGCCACGCCCACCGCGAGACCCGCGCATGCATCTTCGCTCAGCGGCTCATACACCTGCCCGCTCGGCCCCTGGAAATACAAGCCATCTTCCGTGGGGTGGCGAATGGTCAGCGCCTTGTTGATATTCGCCATGCTAGAGGCTTCGTTGCCATCGGCATTGGTGACGATAAAGCTTTTATCGCGCTGGCCCACGGCAGCGACGATTTCGCCAAAGGCGGTGGTCGGGATTTTGTTTTCTCGGCCCGGCTCAAATTCGACCAACGGCAATTGGCCTAAGTCTGGCAAGGGGCGCTCAAATTCTGTCACCACCGTTTTAGCAGCCGGGCCGCCGCCTGCATGGCGGAAATTTTCGCGCACTAGATTCCAGGCGCGCGGCGGCAAAGCGCGGCGTTGCAAACCGCTCACCACGTCTTCGCTCTCCAGCGTGTGATGTGCGTACAAGTTGTGTGATTTGGCCCCGGTGGCATGTACGCCCGAACCTTTCAACTGCTTGACGATGATCGCGGTCATCTCGCCATTCATTGCGTGATCGGCGGCGACACTCGCCGCTTTGAGCAGGAAGCTGGTGAAGGCCATGCGCCGTTCCCAAGAGAATTTCGTGCTGTCCACATATTCGCCCGGCTGATTCGCGTCGTCGAAATCTTTCGCGTTAATCAGATACACATGCTGGAAACCATGCGCGTGCCAGTAATCCAGCATGCGCTCGTTGTCCCAAGTCGAGACCATGGAGTGATGTTCTTGCGAATAGCCATTCCACAACAAGATGGGCAGGAAATTGGTGGCTTTGGGATACGCCGTGTTGAAGTGCTGGAACGCGCTCATGATGTATGGCTCGCCCAAGCCGCCGTCGCCGATGGTCACCGGGAACAATTTATCCGGATAGAGCAAAGCGCCCGCCATGGCGAAATGTTCACCTTGACCCAAGGGCCCTGCCGGTGCGAGCAAGCCGGGAATCGCGCCCGACAGATGGCCCAACAAGCCATGCGTTTCGCGAAAGCGCGCGCGCATATCAGACACGGTTTTGATGCCCATTTCTTCTAGCGATGTATCCAGAAACATCGCGCTGTAAAAACCCGGCGCATGGTGCCCCACCTCAGTCACGATATTGGTATGCCCCAACATCACCATCGCCGCATAAGCCTCAGCGCCGGACGCAAAACCACCGGGGTGGCCGGACGATTTAGCCGCACAGACTTGCAGCGTGAGATAGCGCAGCGCATCAGCCGCGAGCAAAGTCTGATACACCGCTTTTTCATCACCCGGGTCGGCAATCGCCCCCTTGGAAGCAGACAACACGGGCGCATCGCCCAAGCGCTCGATATCGGGCAGGGATTCGGCAAAGTATTGGATGCCCTCGCAAAAAGCGGGGGTTTGATCGAATTCGGATAAGGAAATGGGCTGATTCATGCTGTCCTCGCGTTTCTCTAAAGTTTCACAATATGAAATGTATGTTCATGATTTAAAATAATAGCAAAACACTCGGACTTTTTCCAGAAAAAAATGAGTGCGCAGCTTTTCGGGTATTCAGAGCACAACAGAGAGGTTCGCTTATGTATGTCTGCATCTAGGCTAGACGTTTTCCGCGCCAGGGGCGTACGTTTCACCCGCCTGCAGGCGCGCGGGCAGCTGTGTGGGTAAGCGGGCTATGCAGCGCGAAAGTCGCACAAAGTGCACCAGCCCGTGACAGATACGCAGCCCGTACCAACTGAAGTAACCCATTTTTTCCGGACACATTAGAAATGTAGAGAATGTGCACGGAAGTAACAAATTGGTAAGACTATTAGAAACGTGGGTGAGGCAATCAATCGCCAGCACTTCAGCAAAGAATTCACACTCGAAGCGGTCAGACTGCTTGAGCTTGGTCAAAAGCCGGCAACCCAGCGTGCATTGGAGCCGGGCATTCAGCGCAACCGTTTATAGCAAGTGGCAGGTGGATTTACGCAAAGCCGGAAAAGAGCAGGCTTTTCCGGGAGCAGGACGCAAACCTGTAGAGGAACGGAGCGAGACTAAGCGGTTACGTAGGGAGCTCACGCATGTGACAGAGGAGCGCGACATCATAAAAAAGGCCGCGGTACTTTGCGCGAGAACTGCCGTGACGTACGAATTCAAAACCCAGAATCGGCAGCGGTTTCATCTGGCAGCCAAGTGCCGCGTATTACAAGTTTCACGTAGTGGATTTATGAATGGCAAATCCGCAGTCCTTTGCCGGCGCGATTTCTATTCAAGCGCTACTTGAACAAATACATCATGTGCATGAGCAATCACGACAAGCGTACGGCGCGTTCAAGACATAGAAAGCACTTAATCGAACGGGTGTCGCATGTGGCAAGCATCGTGTTGCAAGGCTACGTCGTGAAGCCAATATTGAAGCGCAGCGCATGCGGCAGTTCCGCATTACAGTCGAAAACCAGCACGCTCCCCAAGCCGCGCCGGATCGTATCATGCGGAACTTACATGCAAACCAGCCGAACGTGTCCTGGGTAGGCGATATGCCTTTTGTGCGAACACGTGCAGGCTGGCTTTATCTGGCTATATTGCTCGATTTGTATTTACGTAAAGTAGTTGGCTGGTCTATGAGCGATAGCCACAATGAAACATTAACACTGGGCGCACTGAACATGGCAATTGAGCATCGCGCACCCAAACCGGGTTTGATACATCACATCGATCAGGGAGTCATCTATCGCAGCCGGGCCTATCTGGAACGGAAGGCTGTGTTCCTAATTAAACCGTCCGGCAAAGGCGGGTTAGCTCAGTTAAATTTTAACTTACAACCCATCTGGCGGAGTGCGGTACAAGCTACGTGTAGCCACCCTTAGCGAGCATAGAGGGCTTACCTACGTGCTTTGCAGGTCGGTGCTGCCGTTATGGCTTTGGTGGTGCGGGCGCTATCGGCTTGGGCATCAATCCCGGTTCGGTTACTTCTTTTATATCAACGATGAAATATTGCGTTTCGCCGAAACAGTTTGTGGGGACGCCGATGTGTTGCTCGTAAGAGAGCGCAACACGTTGGCCGATGGATTGGTTGATGCGCTTGGCAAGCGCGTCGTCGCGCACGGTGAAGTAAAATTTTTCTGCCACGGTACCTGGCATGGACACTAGCGCCATTTCGCCTTCCCAGGTTTTACACAGCCATCCTTTATGCGAAAATTTTTGCACATAGCCTGCGCGTTCGCCGTTGGAGTAGCTCCAACTCAGCACCAGCCAGGTGTAGGCAACCAGCAACAGGATGGCGATCACGGCAATCGCGACTAGCGTTTTGATTACTTTTACGCCGACGTTTTCCATAGCTTTTTTCTCGCGGAGGGAGGAGGCGGCGAGATTAGCATAGGTGTGCGTGGGCGGCAAAAACCGCTTGAG
>JAYVBU010000062.1:0-8937 GCA_043750335.1 Betaproteobacteria bacterium
TCACGCGCCAAGTGTGCGAACAAATTGAAGCCTATCTGCACCATCCTGATTTCGTTTTTGATTTACCGTTACTGCAATCGCCGACCGCGCATCAACTAAAGGTATGGCAAGCCTTGTGCGCCATTCCGTGCGGCCAAGCCACGACCTATGGCACGCTGGCGCAGAAATTGGGTTCTAGCCCGCGTGCCGTGGGCCAAGCATGTGGTTCCAATCCCCTACCCCTAATTATTCCGTGCCATCGTGTGCTGGCGAAAAATGGTGCAGGCGGCTTCATGCATCATGCTAGCGGTGCGCCACTGGCCATCAAGGATTGGCTGTTACGCCATGAAGGTTACCAGCGCTAAGAGTGGCGCGGTAGAAGCGCTGCTCGATGAATTCAGCGACGCCTTGTGGTTGGAAGAAGGCTTATCGAAAAACACCTTGCTCAGCTATCGGTGTGATGTGTCAAAACTGGCTTGCTGGTTAGTCACACGAAATGCCGATTTATACAGCGCGACGCATACTGATCTGCTGGATTTTTTGGCGCAACATACGTCGCACATGAAGGCCAGCAGTACAGGGCGATTGCTTTCTAGTGTGCGACGGTTTTATCAGTACAGCTTGCGCCAGGGAAAAATTGACGCTGATCCTTCGCTGCAAATCGATCGGCCAAAATTGCCGCGCGGCTTGCCGAAGAGTTTGTCCGAAGCTGAGGTCGAGTCGTTAATCAATGCGCCAAACCTGGATACTGTCCTCGGTGTGCGTGATCGTGCCATGCTCGAAACGCTCTACGCCAGCGGCCTGCGCGTATCCGAATTGGTGAATCTGAAAATAGCCGAAGTTAGCCAAGATGTGGGCTTGGTGCGCGTCATGGGCAAAGGTGCGAAGGAACGTTTAGTACCGCTGGGGGAAGAGGCGTTGGATTGGGTAAAACGCTATGTGTCGGAGGCGCGGGCAAAGTTGTTGAATGGAAAACAGACGGATGCTTTGTTTGTCACTGCACGTGGTGCTGCCATGACGCGTCAAATGTTTTGGCATCTCATCAAACGCCATGCTTTACATGCGGGTATCAGCAAGTCACTTTCACCGCATACGTTGCGTCATGCCTTTGCCACGCATCTGGTGAATCACGGCGCTGATTTGCGCGTCGTGCAAATGCTCCTCGGTCACGCCGATATTTCTACGACGCAAATTTATACCCATGTCGCACGCGAACGGTTAAAGCAGTTGCACACGCAGCATCATCCGCGCGGGTAGGTGTTTAGTGCCACGCCTTCCACAGTAACGATGCGCCGCTCATCAGCAATAAACCACCGATCAATCGCGACATTTTCGTCGCCGTGATGCCGATATGCACTTTGCCGCCCAGCCAGAGACCGAGCGCCATGATTGGCAGGCCGCCGAGAAATGCGTTGAGCAAACCCTCTTGAAATAGCAAGCCAGCAAACGCAAATACCACGCCGCGCAAGCCGCCCTCCATTAAAAACAATAGCGAAGTCGTTGCGCGAAATACACCTTTCTCGCGGATGCGGTGTGTCAGATAAATCACATAGGGTGGACCGCCGGTGCCAAATAGCGCACTGACCGTACCGCCGATCAAGCTTGCCGGCAGCGCCCATAGTCGCGAGATTAATTTTTCACCATGCAGATTCAGTAAGCTGCGTAAGGCAAACGCGATGATGAATAGACCCAAAATCGCGAGCAGGGTGGCCTTGTCCAGATTAACCAGCAGACTGACGCCTAACACGACGCCCACGATGCTGCCGGGGATCAGCGGTTTGAGTTCAGCCCAATCGACTTGTTTGCGGTGGGTGCTGCCCAGCACGAGGGACGCGCTGAAATCCATGACCAGCATGAAGGCCACCACAAACGTGAGGGGAAACAATAAAGCGAGTAGTGGAACGGCGATGAGACCGGAACCGAAACCGGAGATGCCGCGAATGAAATACGCCAGAAGCAGAATCGATGCGGCCAATAAGGCGGTGTCCGGCGTTAGAATCGATTGCCCCGCTCGATGATGAGCCCCACGCGTTTGATGTGGCGCATCATGCCGAGTTTGGTGAGGCTGATGCGCACCCAGGGCGATTTGAAATCCGTGCGAATCAACTGTGCGATATGTTCGGCCAGCGCTTCTAGTAGATCAAAATGATTTTGCTTCACACTGGCGTCGATGGCTTGCACCACCTTGCCATAGTCGATGGTATCTTCCACCTTGTCAGTTTCGCCCGCGCGGCTGGCGGGCAGGCCGATTTCGATATCGAGCTGAATGGTCTGCGGTAACAGCCGTTCCCATTCATAGATGCCGATGACCAGTTCTAATTTGTATTCGTGCAGGAAAATAACGTCCACAGGTTTTTTTGCGTAGAATGAAAACAGCGGCAATTTTAAGGCTTTTCTCATGGGCACGATAGCGTTAATCATTCTGGCGTATTTGATCGGGTCGGTATCGTTCGCGGTGCTGGTGAGCCGTGCATTCGGGCTGCCTGACCCGCGCTCTTATGGCTCCGGAAATCCCGGCGCGACGAATGTCATGCGCAGCGGTAAAAAAGCAGCAGCAGTATTGACGCTGTTAGGCGATGGCGCGAAGGGATGGTGTGCGGTGTTTTTAGCACAGCAGCTCGCACCCAGTTGGGGTGCGGGTGACGCAGCCATTGCCGTCAGCGCTTTGGCTGTTTTTGTCGGGCATATCTATCCGGTGTTCTTTGGCTTCAAAGGCGGCAAGGGCGTCGCTACTGCCGCCGGTATCTTGCTCGCGCTGAATGGTTGGTTGGGGTTGGCGGTGGTGGGGACGTGGTTGCTGACGTTTGCGCTGAGCCGCTACTCATCGCTTTCCGCGTTGCTGGCTTCGCTGCTTGCCCCCTTGTATGCGTATTATTTTCTGAGCCAACTTTATTTTGGGATGGTGACCGTGCTCTCCGTTTTATTGATTTGGCGTCATCGCGCCAATATCAGAAATTTGCTGCAAGGCAAGGAAAGCGGTTTTAAGAAAGCGCAGGAGTGAAAGACATGACCTGGTTTCAAAAAGAAATGGATTATGCGCGCGAGAGTCTGGAAAAAGTTTCCGGGACTGCGATTGATCGTGCCGCTGACAAGCTTAATGGTGTTGTGCGCGATGGCATCGGGCATGCCAGCACGGAGTTGCGCGAGGTCGTTGAGGCCACCAGCCAGAAAATAGATACCAAGCTGGATAAAATTTCAAATGAACTTCACGATCAGCGCCAATTTACCAAGAGCGATGTAAAAGAATTGGTGGATTATGCGGCGGATAAATTGGGCGCGACGATTGATGCGCGTGTGCATGTGATGAAGTCGGAAATCACTGCGCTGGTACAAGAAAAAGTGGAGTACTTCAAGCACGAGGTCGATGCGTTTTTTGTGCAACGCCAGCAAGACATCGCGCGCGAACGGCGGCGTCTGGTGGTGAATATTTTGATCGCGGTCGGGGCCTCTTTTTTAATGGGCGGCGTGTCGTTGATGTATCACCGCTACTCCGCTGGTACGGTCGATTTATTCGGTATCTTCCGCATCGTATTTATCTCGCTCGCCGCAGGTTACTTGGCCTATATGGCCGCGACCATGCTGCGCCGCTATCGGCAGATGACCGAGCACAAAAAAGACGTTATGTTCCTGGCGATGCGCTATTGGGGCTTTTTGCGCCCCGGGAGCATCATTGGGCATCTATTGTTGATTGTGCTTTTCTTGGTTTTGTATGCGGTGATGTTTTACCCAGAAGCCTTCATTAAATTGACTGGGAGCGAAGTGCTCTCGTCGTGGGTCAAGGCTTTGCACGGCAGGCCGTGAGGATATTGACTAGGGGGCTTGCAGTTCCGCCAAATCCCAGCGCGGCTTGACGCTGAATCCATAACGCGACTCCGCGTGTAGCAGACGCATTGCACCGGCGAAGGCAATCATCGCGCCGTTATCGGTGCAAAATTCCAGTTTGGGGTAATACACGGTAGCGCCCTGCGCCGAAACGGCTTGGTTCAATCGTTCGCGCAGCCGCGTATTGGCGCCGACCCCTCCAGCGACGATGAGGCGGCTCAAGCCGGTTTGTTTTAAGGCGGCGATAGATTTAGCGGCCAGCACGTCGGCGATGGCCTCTTGCACCTCGGCTGCCAGGTTGGCGTGATTCAAGCCGGATTGTTTCGCCACGAGCATCACCGCTGTTTTTAAGCCGCTGAAGCTGAAATTCAAATCGCCGCTGTTGAGCATGGGCCGTGGTAGTTTGTATTGTCCGGTCTGGCCGGTTTGGGCTAGGCGTGCCAGTGCCGGGCCGCCAGGGTAGCCCAAGCCCATCAACTTAGCGCTTTTGTCGAAGGCTTCGCCCGCCGCATCGTCCAGTGTTTCGCCTAGCAATTGATATTGGCCCACTGCATCTACGCGCATCAATTGCGTATGTCCGCCGGATACCAGGAGCGCGACAAAGGGGAAAGGCGGCGGGTTCGGTTCGAGCAGGGGGGCCAATAAATGCCCCTCCAAATGATGTACGCCGACGATGGGGCGCTTGAGTGAAAACCCCAGGCTGGCGGCGATGGAAGCGCCTACTAACAGCGCGCCCGCCAGCCCCGGCCCCTCGGTATAGGCAATGGCAGAAAGGTCGCTCAATTGCATCCCGGCTTGATCTAATACTTGCCGAATCAGGGGTAAAACACGCCGGATATGGTCACGAGAGGCCAATTCAGGTACGACGCCGCCGTATTCTTCATGCATTTTTACTTGTGAGTACAAGGCATGGGAGAGCAGACCGCCCTCGGTATCATAGAGGGCGATACCGGTTTCATCGCAGGAGGTTTCAATGCCGAGCACAAGCATGGGGCGGGATTCTAGCCCAAAATTCAACTTGGTAGGCCAAAGCAGTTTTTAGCCTTGGAGAAACTTAGGTTTGCTGATAAAATGCGCGTCTTTCCGATTTTGACAGCGTTTTTTAGACAGGGGTTTTTTGCATGGCAATCGTTCGCGTGAAGGAAAATGAGCCGTTTGACGTGGCACTGCGCCGCTTCAAGCGCACCATCGAAAAGACCGGGCTGCTGACCGAACTGCGCGCACGCGAGTTCTACGAGAAGCCCACATCGGAGCGTAAGCGCAAATTGGCCGCAGCAGTGAAGCGCCACTACAAGCGCATTCGCAGCCAGACACTGCCACCTAAGCTCTACTAAGCTTACGCATCAATAAAAAAGCCCCGGCTGGATTTTCCCGCCGGGGTTTTTTTTTGGCTGCGATTACTTCGGCACAGGCGGCTGGAACGGTGCAATCAGCTTGCGAATCGTGTCGTAATCTTTGTCCTCGGCCAGCACAAAGCCATCGTAGGCCGGGTCTAATTCATTCAGGATGGCTTTTCCTTCCGCTGTGTCGGCTTTTAGTTCAAGAAAAGCGGCACGTAGCTTCTTCACGATTTCGTTTGGTAGCCGCTCGCTCACCGCGAACAAGTAAGACGAAAGGGGAGGGGAGGTGTGAATTTTGCGCAAGCCTTGGGGCGCATATTTTTCAAAACTCGTATCTTTTAAAATGCCCGCGTCGAAGTCTTTGTTGATGACAGCCTTGGCGATGTTGTCATAGTGCTTCAAGAAACTGTATTTTGAAAACTCCTCCAGCCTTACCCCACCGCCGACAACTACAGCGCGTTGGAGTAGTGCTTTTTCATCGCCTAAAGCAAATGACTTACCGCGCAAATCCAGCATGGTTTGAATCGGGCTATCCTGGCGAACGGCAACTACCAGCGTGAAAGTGTCCTTGCCACGCGTTAGAGGGGAAACTAAAGCGCGAACATGATATTTGTCATGGGCCTCGATAAAAGCGACCGGTGTGAGATAGGCAATTTGGGTGTAGTCCTTGCCGATCTCATTGACCGCAGAGCCCAGGTTAGGCGATGCACGAAATGAAACTTTAAGACCGGTCTTTTTGCTTAGGTAGCTGGTGAGCGGGGTGAGCCGCTGCACCATTGCCGCGGGTACATCCATCGCGACAGAACCCAAATAAATTTCTTCCGCAGCCGGAGCGGCATGCGCCGGTAAGGCAAGTACACCGATGGTGGAGAGGCCGATCAAGCATTGCGCGAGAAAAAGTTTCATGTGGTTTCCCTTTATCCTTGGCTTAGATGGACTTCAACTTTAAATTTGGATGCGAATCGAAAGGGTGAGCAACCACTTGGTTGCGACCCCGTCGTTTGGCTTCGTACAGTGCTTCGTCGGCGGCACCGTACAGCGCTTCAATGCTGTGAATGTCGTTTTGATTACACGCTACCCCAATGGATAGGCCGACTGTCACCTCGTGCTCGTGAAAATTGAACGGCATGCCGCGCAGCATGGCCAAGAGCGAAGTCCCGAACAAAATACCCTCCTCGCGCCGGGTGCGATAAAGCAGGAATGCAAATTCATCGCCACCTAAACGGGCGGAGGTATCCGTTTCGCGTGTGCGTGTCTTGAAGGCGCTTGCCAGGGCTTGCAGTACCGCGTCGCCCGCTGCATGGCCGTAGGTATCGTTGATCTGTTTGAAAAAATCCACATCGAGCAGGAGCAGGCAAATGGGTTCGTTAAAGCGTTGCGCGCGCGCAAAGGTAGCCGCTAGATTGTCGTCGAAGTAGCGGCGGTTTCTCAGGTCGGTCAAGCTGTCGGTAACCGCTAATTTTTCCAGCAGGGCCATGGCTTTTTCCAAATCGTGGCTGCGGGTTTCAAGTTCTTGCGAGCGCTGTTGGAGCTGCTCGTTGGTTTTCATCAGCGCGCTTCCCGCCAAGTCTATTTTTTCGCGCAAGCGCTGCTGCGCCTGAAATACTTTTTGGTTCAGATTGTTGAAAATGCGCGCTAGATCGCCGATTTCGTCGTTACTGCGAATATCCAGTTCTTCGGGTGACGATTCATTCGTGCTATCGAGAATATCTTTCATATGCCCGCTAATGCGCGATATCGGTTTTACGATTACGCGTGATGCACCGAAATAAATCAACAACCCAAGAAAAAGGCCAAAAAAAGCCTGCTCCAAGATCACCGTGCGATAAGTGCCGTAGATTTCTGCTTCCATGCGCGCGAGCGAAATTTGCAAATCGACTTGGCCGATTTTATCCGCAGAAAAATGCACCGGCGATTCAAAGGATAGGGTCGCCTGATCGGGCAAGCTGGGCTTGTTGCGCGATACCATCACCTTCCCTTCGCGGTTGCGGACGATGACGTGCTGCATGTCTTGCTGCTGCACGATACGTTCGGCGAGCGATTCCATATTGCTGTAATCGTAGCCGACTAAGAGATTGGCGACGGCCTCCGCCACCATTGCGGCGCGATCCTGGCCAGAACGGCGCATTTCCTCAATGATGTGCCGTTTCTCACTATGCACACGGAAAGCGCCGATCACCGTGGAAGCGAACACGATCCCTGCTACGACCAGCAATACCAGTTTAAATCTAAGACCAGAGTGCAGTTGATTCAACATGTTATGTGTGTTTTGTGTGCTAGGCATAAAATTAAACGCATTAGAAGCATCGTTGTATTAACGGAGGTATTTTTCATGCCTTAAGCCTTAGTTTCCAATCATTTCACGCAATGCTATGATCGAGCACGTATCCTGATTATGGCAACCTGTTAATATTTAAATTAAAACAAGTTGTTGCGCGTTTCACCCCAGTCACTTCACCGACACGAAACAAAAATGAGCCTCCGAGATCAAGTAACTGAAGATATGAAGCAAGCCATGCGCGACAAAGCCACCGCGCGGCTATCCACCATACGCATGCTATTGGCAGCTATCAAGCAGCGTGAAGTGGACGAACGCATCATCCTCGATGACACCCAAGTGTTGAGCGTCATCGAAAAACTGCTTAAGCAACGCCGCGAATCCATCGTTCAATTTGAAAAAGGTGCGCGACCGGATTTGGTTGCAATCGAGCAAGCCGAGGTGGTGGTGTTGCTCGCCTATCTGCCCGCGCAGATGAGCGAAGCAGAAATTGAAACCATCGTCGTTGAAGCCATCACCCAAACCGGCGCAAAGGGTCCGGCGGATATGGGTAAGCTCATGGCGGTGCTAAAACCCAAGCTGGCTGGCCGTGCCGACATGGGCCGGGTATCCGGCTTGGTCAAGGCGCGGCTCACCGGCTAAAACAAATCTCCACTTATCTACGAAGCAGCTATATTTCAGCCAAATGATCCCGCAATCCTTCATCCAGGAATTGCTGAATCGTCTCGATATCGTGGACGTGGTGGAGCGCTACGTCCCGCTCAAAAAGGCAGGGGCTAACTACGTCGCTTGCTGCCCGTTTCATAACGAAAAATCCCCTTCATTCAGCGTCAGCCCCAGCAAACAGTTTTACCATTGCTTTGGTTGCGGCGCGCATGGCAGTGCGATCAGCTTTGTCATGGAGCATCAAGGGCTAAATTTCCCCGAAGCGGTGGAGGAGTTGGCCAAAAATATTGGCCTCCCCGTGCCGCAAGAAACAAATCAGCGCGAACAAGACACCCGCTTCGCCCAGGCGGCGGGCCTGCCCGAGACCATGCAGCAGGCACTGCGCTACTATCGCGAGCAGCTCAAATTATCTGAACCTGCGATTCAATATTTCAAAGGTCGCGGCGTATCCGGCGATATCGCCGCCAAATTTGGCTTGGGCTACGCGCCTGAGGGTTGGCAAAATTTGGGGGCTGTGTTTGCCGACTATGCCACCTCGACCGCGCTGCTTGAAACCGGCTTGATAATCGAAAATGACGAAGGCAGACGTTACGACCGGTTTCGAGATCGCGTGATGTTCCCTATCCTCAACGCGCGCGGCAATGTCATCGGTTTTGGCGGGCGTGTACTGGGCGTGGGCGAGCCCAAATATCTCAACTCCCCGGAAACCGTCTTGTTTCAAAAAGGCCAAGAACTATATGGCCTATTTCAAGCGCGCAATGCGATTCGCAACGCGGGGCGCGTGTTGGTGGTCGAGGGCTATATGGACGTGGTGGCGTTGGTGCAGCACGGCGTCGAATACGCCGTCGCCAC
>JAYVBU010000063.1:0-4109 GCA_043750335.1 Betaproteobacteria bacterium
GTGCATCACGCCATCTATGCGAAAGCGGATTTGCAAACGCGTTTCTTGTGGCTCGATATGCACATCGGACGCGCGAACTTGCGCCGCATCCTCAAACACCGATTGCAATAATTTGACGACCGGCGCGTCTTCCAAATTTTGGCTCAATCCCAGCGCGCCAAAATCGACGGAGGTATCGCCCATGTCATCTTCTAACTCATGCGCCAGATCGGAAATTTCTTCGGTGCGGCGATAGAAGCGGTCAATGGCGGCCATCAACAAGGTTTCATTTACCACCGCCAAGTTGATATCGTGTTTTACAATGCGCGCGATCTCGTCATAGGCGAAAAGATCAGTCGGATCCGCCATGCCCACCAGCACACCCGAACCTTTTTGCTCCATGACCACCGCACGGAAACGGCGCGCCTGAGTTTCTGGCAACAGGCGCACGATCTCCGGCTTGAGGTTGTAGTATTTGAGATTGATGAAAGGAATGTTGAGCTGCTTGGCGATGGCCTCGGAAATCTGCTCCTCGGTCACGTAGCTTTGCTCAACCAGAAACCGCCCCAATTTGCGCCCGGTGCGTTTTTGCTCTTCGAGCGCGAGCTTTAACTGCTCTTCTGAAATGAATTTTTGGCCAACGAGAATCTCGCCCAGACGTACTTTCTCAGGCCGAGCCATTGCTCACTCCATCAATGTTTGAGTATAACTTCATATATTAATCATAACTCTATGATAATTAAGAATAGTACCTATTTTACGGAGACACAAGAAAATGTTTGAGCTTGTTCTATATCAGCCAGAAATACCCCCCAATACGGGGAATATCATCCGCTTATGTGCCAATAGCGGCACAAAACTGCATTTAGTTGAGCCGTTGGGATTTTCTTTGGAAGATAAACAACTCATACGCGCGGGCTTGGATTATCACGAATTCGCCAGCCTGACCGTGCATGCGGATTGGGCGGCTTGCAAACAAGCGTTGGGGCAGCGACGCCTGTTCGCACTGACCACCAAGGCCACGCGCTGGCATGCAGATGTGCGTTTTGAAGCGGGGGATGTATTCGTGCTCGGCCCGGAAACGCGCGGCCTGCCAATGGAAGTGCTGGAAGAATTTACAGAGGACCATCGCTTGCGTCTGCCGATGCAGCCGCAGGTACGCAGCTTGAACCTATCCAATGCGGCGGCGGTGATGGTGTATGAGGCGTGGCGGCAGGTGGGGTTTGCGGGGGCGGTTTGAAACAAACTAATGGGCAGAATTAACAGGATATTCCAGGATGAAACCTAACACACAGATACTCACAATTAATCCTGTAAATCCTGTTAATCCTGTCTATTGCCTCTAAGCCAAGCGCCCATGGCAGTGTTTGTATTTTTTGCCAGAACCGCAGGGACAGGAATCGTTGCGGCCCACTTTGTCTTCGTGCCGCACGAAAGGCGCATGATCTTCAAGCGATGCCTCGTCTGGCTGCCCCAAGGCTTCGTCATAATCGGCATGATGATATTGCACGTTTTCTGGTGCAGTATGGGCATCCACCACTTCCACGTCTTCCGGACTACGAATCTGCACCGTCATGGTGATGCGTGTGACTTCGTACCAAATCGTATCCAGCATTGCGGAAAATAATTCGAATGCTTCGCGCTTGTATTCCTGCTTCGGATTTTTTTGTGCGTAGCCGCGCAGGTGAATGCCCTGGCGCAGATGGTCTAGCGCGGATAAATGTTCGCGCCAATGCGTATCCAGACTTTGCAACATGATGCCGCGCTCGAAATGGTGCATGCCTTGCGCGCCGACTTGCTCGACTTTAGCTTGGTAACGCTCGTTTGCGCTGGCGATGATTTTTTTCATCAAGCCATCTGCATCCAGCTTTTCATCTTCATCCAGCCAGGCTTGCAAGGGCAAATCAAGATCGAGCTCTGCGCTTAAATTTTTAACGAGCCCGGCAATGTCCCACTGCTCGGCCACAGTGTCGTGCGGCACGAACTGGAGGAAGCTGCTTTCCAGCACTTGCTCGCGGATGCCGGTGATGGAGTCGGAAATATCTTCCGACTCCATCAATTCGTTGCGCTTTTCATAAATCGCTTTGCGCTGATCGTTGGCGACATCGTCGTATTCGAGTAACTGCTTACGCATATCAAAGTTACGTGCCTCGACTTTGCGCTGTGCATTTTCGATTGCACGCGTCACCCAGGGATGCTCGATTGCTTCGCCTTCCGGCATTTTTAGCCGATCCATAATTGCCGCCACGCGGTCGGAGGCAAAAATCCGCAGCAGGGTATCTTCCAGTGACAAATAAAACCGGCTCGATCCGGGATCGCCTTGGCGACCGGCGCGACCGCGCAACTGGTTATCGACGCGGCGCGATTCGTGGCGCTCAGTGCCAATGATGTGCAGACCGCCCATTGCGATTACTTGATCGTGGCGCAGCTGCCATTCAGCGCGCAATTGATTGATGCGTTCTTGTTTTTGATCGTCGTTTAGCGTCTCGTCGTTGCGCACGGCGTCGATATCGTCTTGCGGGTTGCCGCCCAGCACGATGTCCGTGCCACGACCTGCCATATTGGTGGCTATGGTGACCACGCCGGGGCGACCAGCTTGCACCACGATATTGGCTTCGCTCGCATGCTGTTTTGCATTCAACACTTGGTGCGGTAATTTTTCTTTATTGAGCAGGCCTGAGAGAAATTCGTTGATCTCAATCGAGGTCGTGCCCACCAGCACCGGCTGACCACGCAGGTGACAGTCTTTGATATCGGTAATGACCGCTGCGTATTTTTCCTGGAGCGTGCGGTACACCTGATCCATGCGATCTTGGCGCACCATGCCGCGATGGGTCGGGATCACGACGGTTTCCAAACTGTAGATTTGCTGAAATTCGTAGGCTTCGGTATCGGCCGTGCCGGTCATGCCGCCGAGCTTGGTATAGAGACGGAAATAATTTTGGAAGGTGATCGACGCCAGGGTTTGATTTTCTTTCTGGATCGAAGCGCCTTCTTTCGCTTCTACCGCTTGGTGCAGACCATCCGACCAGCGGCGGCCCGACATCAAGCGGCCCGTGAACTCATCTACGATCACGACTTCGCCGTCTTGCACCACATAGTGTTGATCGCGATGGAATAAGGCATGAGCGCGCAGCGCAGCATACACATGGTGCATGAGGCCGATATTCGCTGCGTCGTACAGGCTGCTGCCCGGCGCGAGCAAACCGGCCTGGGTCAGCAGTTCTTCCGCGTGTTCGTGACCGGCTTCGGTCAACAATACTTGATGGGCTTTTTCATCAACGGTGTAGTCACCTGGGCCTTCTTCACCTTCCACCTTGATTAATTTCGGAGCCAGGACGTTGACCTTCACATACAAATCAACGTTATCTTCGGCTTGACCAGAAATAATGAGCGGGGTGCGCGCTTCGTCGATCAAGATCGAATCCACCTCGTCGATGATGGCGTAATTTAGCTTGCGCTGTACGCGCTCGCCTGCGCTAAACACCATATTGTCGCGCAGATAGTCAAAGCCGAATTCGTTGTTGGTGCCGTAGGTGATGTCAGCAGCGTAGGCCGCCTGTTTTGCTGCGTGATCCATCTGCGACATGTTGCAACCAACGCTCATGCCCAGAAAACGATGAATGCGCCCCATCCATTCCGCATCGCGGCTCGCTAGATAGTCGTTCACGGTGATGACGTGCACACCCTTGCCGGTCAAGGCGTTGAGATATGAGGGCAATGTCGCCACCAGCGTTTTGCCCTCGCCGGTACGCATCTCGCCGATTTTGCCCTCGTGCAGCGCCATGCCGCCGATCAATTGCACATCGAAGTGACGCATCTCCAAGACGCGCTTACCTGCTTCGCGCACCACAGCGAACGCTTCCGGCAAGAGGCTTTCGAGCGCTTCGCCATTGGCGATGCGCTGTTTGAATTCGGGGGTTTTGGCCGCTAATTCCTGGTCGGACAAGGCCTGCATCTGCGGCTCAAGCGCATTGATTATTTTAGCGGTTTGTGCGTATTGCTTGACCAGCCGCTCGTTGCGGCTGCCGAATACTTTTTGGAGTAAGCCTGCGATCATGATTTTTCTTCGACAAATAATTTAAGGTGCAGCCACAGCGCATTACGACACGCTACGACTGCACCTCTAT
>JAYVBU010000064.1:0-19356 GCA_043750335.1 Betaproteobacteria bacterium
CGCGCAAAATCGCCGTGCGCTTCTAGCGTGATATTGACGACCCCGGTGGGTGGCGTGGCTTCTATCGCATTTTGAATCAAGTGGCCCACCACGCGCGATAAGCGTTCTTTGTCGGCGACCACCCAGACTGGCTGCGTCGGTGCTTGTAATTGTGGGACAGGACGACCATGCGTTTTTTCTTTTACCAAGTGCGCAAGCAGCGCGGCCAAGTCCACGCCACTGGCTTGCTGCGCGGATTGGTATCCCGTACGCAATTGTGCGAGCAACCTTGTCATGCGTTGCGCGGCGTTATCCACTGTCGCCAGCATGTCCTCTTGGAAGGCCGGATTGTCTTTGTGTTTTTGTGCGTTTGCGAGGAGCAGGGTCAGTTGCGCGACGATGTTTTTTAAATCATGCACCACGTAAGTGGACAAGCGGTTGAACGATTCAAATTGGCGCGCTTCGACCAATGCTTCCGTCGCTTGTATTTGTGCCAGATACACCGCAACTTGCCTGCCTGCCGTTTTGAGCAGGTCGCTATCTTCCCAATTAAAATCTCGCGGGCTGCGTGATTCTGCCAGCACGATAAAACCCATCAAACGTTCATGCAAGACCAGCGGGGTAATCAGCCATGCGCGGGGCATCGTCAATAACCATGTGGGCACTTGCAGTGCGCCGTATATATCCGGCGCTTGCAAATACTCTTTTAAATTAATCACCCATTGCCGTTCTGTCAGGAACTGGCACAGTGAGCCTTGCTCCGCTTCGGTGTCGGGGGTGGCGGGCCAGTTCCATTGCGCTGCTTGGCAAAATACACCACCCTCCTCTACCCATAGGGCGGCGGCGGGGCTATCGACCAGCTCCGCCACAGCTTGCAGCGAGCGGTGGCGCAAGGTCAAGCCCGGTTCGCCTGCCGATAATGTGTGCGTGAAACGCAGCCACTCTTCTCGATAATCATATTTGTAATTGAAAAAATGTTTGCTCAAAAAAACTTTAAGCCGCGCGCGCAAGGCCCCAGAAAATATCGCCGCCAGCAGCATGATCGCTGCGCCGACCAGAAACGCGACTTGCAGCACACCGCCCCAACTGCCGCCGAACAGGCGGATGTAGTATCCCGCCCCCGCCATTATCAACAAGTACGCCCCCGCGCCGATCACGGCAGCGCTGTGAAACACTACCCGGCGCGACACATGCACATCTAACGACCAGAGTGGATTTCTCGCGGCTGCTACCGCTATCAAGGGCACGACCAATGCGTTAATGAATCCGCGCGCGGTCCAAATATCCGCATCCGCCATACGAAATAACATCGCGTCCGAATAAAAATAAAAGTCATACGCGAATAAGACGCCTAAGCCTAAGCACAGGTATTTGATAGCCCAGCGCTGCGACGTCAGTGCATTGCGGTATAGCTGCTCGACCAAGGCGAGACCAAGCACGGCCAGCAGCGCTCGGCCAACCATTAGGGTGATGTATTTTATCTGCGGGTGGGCGGGCAGGAGCTCGAAATACAATGCCAAGGCAGTGACGAAAATCGCGCCGAACAAGAGTGTGCCCAGCACAAGCCAGCGCGCCATGCGCTGTTGTATGCGCTTATTTTCTGTCTGTACGCTGGCCGCTAGCAGCTTCCACAAAAACAGCAGCCATAGCCCGTCGCGCGCGATTTCCAGCAGATCGGCCAAGGCGGATAGTGCACCATTCGTGGCGCTGGCGTAGGCACTTAAACCCGCCCATGCGCCGGTAATACATGCGGCGGTGGCTAATAACGCGCCCTGAAATTTTCCGCGCCAGCCATAGATGAGCAAGCCGGTCAGCAGCGCGAAAGCAAGGGCCGCAGCACCGTAGCTGACAACGCTGATATTGAGTGTGGCGTCACCCATGGCGTCGGCTTACCGCGCGCCCTGTCCAAATAAAATGACCTGCGCGGTTTGAAACAAAATGAGTAAATCCAGAAAAAAGGTGTGGTTCTTTACATAGTAGAGATCGAACTGCAATTTTTCGATGGCGTCCTCTAGCGATGCGCCATAGGCAAATCGTACCTGGGCCCATCCGGTGATGCCTGGCTTTACACTGTGGCGCGAGGCATAAAAAGGAATTTGTTCGATGAGTTGGTCAACAAAAAAGGGACGCTCCGGGCGCGGGCCGACAAAGCTCATGTCGCCGCGCAACACGTTATAAATTTGTGGCAACTCGTCAATACGCAGCTTGCGTATGACTCGCCCGATGGTGGTGATTCTGGCGTCCCCTTCTTGCGCCCATTGCGGCGCACCGTCTTCCTCGGCGTCGTGCACCATGCTGCGAAATTTAAAGATCGTAAAAATCCGACCCGCCTGCCCGACACGCTCCTGCCGATATAGGATGGGAAAGCCCGATTCCCACGCGATACCGATCATCGCCAGCGCAATAATCGGCAGGGATACCAGCAATATCACAAAACTCACAAGCAGGTCGAACAAGCGTTTGACGACGTCGCGCACAACGCCCTGTTGAAATCCATTGGATAACACCATCCAACTCGCATTCAGTGACTCCAATTGCAATTGCCCGCGCTCGCGTTCAAAAAAGGTCGAAAGCTCAATAACCTGTACGCCCTTCAAACGGCAATCCAGCAACTCATTCACCGGCAAGCCGCCCCCGCGCCGCTCGCGGATAGCAATCACAATTTCATCAATTTGATATTTATCCACCAGCGCCGTCAGATTAGCCTGATCCAGCAAGATACGACTGTGGTCCACGAAGTGATGCACCCCTTGCAACGGCAAAAATCCGACCACATGCATCCGCAGTTGGTTATCGCGCTCCCGTAACAGGTCCATCACTTTTGCGGCGCGCGTTCCCGTGCCCAACACCAACACGCGGTGCTTGAGAATGTCCAAATCGGCCCAGCGAAAGAAAATCACCCGGCCTAATGCAATTGCACCCAACCCTATCGCACACGCAGCACCCAGGGCCCCGCGGCCAAGGTAGATGCCGGGAAAGACGTAATAAACCAAAGCCATGCCCGCCAGGATCAGCAAAAAGCTGGCCCCAACACGAAACAGCATGCTCCCCACGCCTTCTTCAAAATCGCGCCGGTAGAGCCCGAACGCGCTCAGCGCAGCTAAACCGAGCACCATAAATACTGCCGAATTGGTCCAAATCAAGCCCATATTCGGCGTCCAGGGGATACCCAAAAAGCGCGATTGGACACCCAAAGGAACAGCAATAGACAGCAAAATCGCCTCTACTGCCAAAAGAAGGATTATTCCCTTGGATAAATAAAAATCAAATATTCGGATCATGCGTGGTTTAACCTGGGTCTGTTATCAGCTTATTCTGTGCGCGTAGGGCAGTAAAGCATATTCCATGCCAGCACCATATTTTGGATTTGCAGTATATAATCGTAAAATATCAATGGCTTACAATGTTTATATTCGCACATATTGCTCAGCCATGTCCATTCTTACGTCATTTTTGCAACGCCAGTGACGAGCTTTTGTCTTTTTTCCAATACGCTTTTGCCCTATTTAACCGGGCTCTCAACGCTTAAGGGCTTGTCTTAAGCAGGGCTTCGACCGCTTGTGGGCGCGCCTTTTCCACCGGGCGCGCGTCCTCGGCATGCCGTGGCGCGTGGCGCAGTTCCGCCATAGAGAAAATAACCAGACTGAGGCCCTCATATTCACCGCCGGTAAGCGTCAGGACGGGGACATCTTGCTGGGTTTCGCCGATGCGGTAGCGTCTTACCAAGTGCTTGAATGGAATATTCCGATCCAGCAAATAAAACGTCACTTCTTTTGGGCTATCGCTAAACAACAAAAGCTTGATGGTCGAGTAGCGCGTGGCCGTGCCGGCTAACACCGCACCCGTCAAGTGCGGGTCGAAGGCTTCAAATTCCCGCATCGCGGCCAGCGCTTGGCGGCGCATCCGATCTACGCGTTCACTTTGCTCATCCTGTTGATACAAC
Source organism: Betaproteobacteria bacterium (assembly GCA_043750335.1). GTDB lineage: Bacteria > Pseudomonadota > Gammaproteobacteria > Burkholderiales > Thiobacteraceae > RBG-16-58-11. The sequence continues at coordinate 3,923 of JAYVBU010000064.1, forward strand.
GCATGATATTCACGTATTGCCCGCTCAATCTCCGTATTGTTGGGCAGGTTTTGTGTCTCTGGCGCGCCCAATTGGCGGGCGGCTTTGCGTTTGGCCAGTGCAAAATCCTGTACGCCGTCTTCCGCCATCAGGCGCGCGGCGAGCTGAGCAATGCGCTCGCGCATTTGATTACGTGGGGATTGCGGGTGGTTCGGCATGCTTCGCTACAGACTAAAAAATCTGGCTTTTTATGTCTTCTGTAGCACCCTCATCGCCCCAGCTCGGACGCTCGCTCGGTAACGTTTCTTGGTAAAAGTATTCTGGCTTGCCTTCGCTCGTACGCCTTCCCGTCGCCGGGTCGATGTTTAGCGTGACCACCCCATCCGGCGGCGTCAGTACGCCATCCGGTACTCCTTTGAGCACGCGCCCCATATAACTCATCCACATAGGCAAAGCGGCCTGACCGCCCGTTTCAGTGCCGCCCAAGGTACGCGGTTGATCGAACCCAATCCAGGCCACGGCCACCAGATTCGCATTAAAACCGCAAAACCAAGCATCGACTTGATCGTTGGTTGTCCCCGTCTTACCGGCCAAATCGTTGCGCCCAAGCTGCATGGCGCGCGTGGCAGTGCCATAACGCACCACGTCTTGCATCATGGACGTCATGATAAAGGCGTTGCGCGCGTCAATCGCGCGCTCTGCACTTTCTCCTGCGCGCACCGGATTGGCCTGCGCCAGTACCTTGCCGCGCGCATCCAGAATGCGCTCGATGTAGTAAGGATTAACGCGATAGCCACCATTGGCAAAAACGCTGTATGCGCTGGCCATTTGAAACGGCGTGACCGAGCCCGCCCCAAGCGCCATCGTCAGATAGGGCGGGTGTTGATCCGCGTTAAAACCAAAACGCGTGATGTAATCCTGCGCGTAACGCGTTCCGATGGTCTGCAGAATGCGGATCGAAACCAAGTTTTTGGATTTGGTCAGCGCGGCGCGCATGCGGATCGGGCCTGCGTAAGTACCGTCGAAATTTTTCGGCTCCCATAGCTTGCCGCCGGTTTGCGCCGGGCTTAACACAATGGGCGCATCATTGATGATGGTGGCCGGGGTCAGCCCCTTTTCCAGGGCCGCAGAGTAAATAAAGGGTTTGAAACTAGAGCCCGGTTGACGCCACGCCTGGATAACGTGATTAAATTTATTGCGCCCAAAATTGAACCCGCCTATCAGTGCGCGAATTGCGCCATCCGCTGGATTCATCGCGACCAACGCCGCCTCGACCTGCGGCAACTGAGCCACTTGCCAACGCCCTTTGCTGTCCTTGACAACGCGGACCACTGCACCCGGTTTAAATTTACTTTTGCCTTTTTCTTGCAGGCTGCGCTGGACAAAAGTCAGGGCCTCACCGTTCAAGTCGATGAAACCTTCATTTTTTGCAAATACCTTTACCTGCTTGGAATTAACTGCCAGCACAAGTGCGGGGACTAGGCCACTCGCTTCGTCGTAATCGTCCAACAGATCGTCCAACGCTTCCTCCGTGGGCTTGGTCGGCAAAGCCAATTGCGCTTCCGGGCCACGCCAACCATGCCGGCGGTCATACTCCAGCACACCTTGGTGCACTGCATCGCTGGCTGCTTCCTGGTCATTTTTTCGCAAGGTGGTGTAAATTTTAAAGCCGCTGGTGTAGGTCGCGTCTTGGTAGCGCTCCACCATCAACTGACGCGCCATTTCGGATACAAAGTCCCCCGGCGCTTCTGAGATACTGATGTCGTGCCTTACCCGTAGCTTTTCTTTCAGTGCGACTTGGTATTCTTCCTCGTTTATATACTTTAAATCGCGCATGCGACCCAAGACGTAATGCTGCCGCTTGCCAGCCTGCGTCGGATTCGCGACCGGATTATTGCGGGACGGCGCCTTGGGCAAACCCGCCATCATGGCCATCTCGGACACCGTCAGCTTATCCAACGTCTTGCCAAAATACGTCTGGGCCGCCGCTGAAAAGCCGTAAGCGCGCTGCCCTAAATAAATCTGGTTGATGTACAGCTCAATGATTTGGTTCTTGCTAAGGTTGTGCTCGATTTTGAACGACATGAGCACTTCATTGAATTTGCGGGTAATGGTCTTCTCTGGCGACAAAAAGAAATTCCGCGCCACTTGCATCGTGATGGTGCTCGCACCCTCGCGCGCCCCCCCACGGCTTACATTAGCCCAGGCCGCCCGCGCCACCCCCATGTAATCCACCCCGCCATGACTGAAAAAGCGGTCATCCTCTGCCGCAAGAATAGCCAATACTAGTTTTTTGGGTACGCCCTCAAATTTAACGACGGAGCGCCGCTCCTCACCAAACTCCCCCAGCAAAGCACCGTCAGCGGTATAAATCCGAAGCGGAAGCTTCGGCTGATAGTCGGTAAGCGCCTCCAACGAAGGCAAGGTCGGGTACACCAGCACCGCCGCCAAGGCGGCCACGAGAAGTGCTACCGCGACAAATAACAATACCAGCTTTACCGGCAACAACCACCAACGCTGCGTCATGGGAGTATGTAAGCCCTTAGGCGGGGCCCGCCCTTAAATTAAGTTTGAGGAACCCGCAGTGTAAACCGGGGCGTAAAGCCAGCGCCAATCTGATACGGTAATCCGCGAGCAATTTACTACGCATACGGCATTAAATTTTCTTTATCTCTGGCGAGGAGCATCAAAGTTGGGCCATTATAGCCGTTAAGGTATTGCCGGACGATATGAAAAAAACGCTTTACAGCGCATAAGGTTGTTGCTAGGATTTAACGTAAATTATACTAAGATCGTCTAACCAGCCCATTTTGAAAGGGATTTTGACTTGCTAGCCAACTTGTTTCAGTCCCAGACACCCCCGCTCATCGGGGTGGACATCAGCTCTTCTGCCGTAAAAATGGTGGAAATCGAGCAGGCGGGCAAAAACCTGCTAAGGGTCGAGCGGTACGTGATCGAAAGCCTGCCTAAAGACGCCGTCACAGATGGCAACATCATGAATCTCGAAGCCGTGGCCGAAACAATGCGTCGCGCTTGGAAGCGCATGGGTAGCCGCATCAAAAATGTCAGCCTAGCGCTCCCTGCGGCGGCTGTCATTACCAAAAAGATCATTGTTCCTGCGGGCTTGCGCGAAGATGAGCTGGAAGGGCAAGTCGAAACCGAGGCTAATCAGTACATCCCCTTTGCGCTAGACGAAGTAAACCTCGATTTTCAAGTACTTGGGCCTTCCCCCAGCGGCCCGGATGATGTCGAAGTACTAATCGCCGCTTCGCGCAAAGAAAAAGTCGAAGATCGCGTCGCCGCTGCCGAAAGCGCCGGGCTCAAGGCTTTAGTTGTCGATGTCGAATCCTACGCCACCCAAACCGCCTGCGAATTGATCTCGCAACAGCTGCCTAACGCCGGACGCGACCAAACCGTGGCCGTTGTCGATATCGGTGCTGCGATGATGCACATCAATGTGCTGCACAATAACCAGTCGATATACACGCGGGAGCAAAATTTCGGCGGCAACCAACTAACCCAGGAAATTCAGCGCCGTTACAGCCTTTCTTCAGACGAGGCCGAAATCGCTAAACGACAAGGTGGCTTGCCGGAAAATTTTGAAGCCGAAGTTTTGCAGCCCTTCATGGATACCCTAGCCCTAGAAGTTACTCGAGCAATCCAGTTCTTTTTCTCCTCCAGCCAATACAATCATGTCGATCATATTCTGCTGGCGGGTGGCTGTGCCATGATTCCCGGCCTGGATGAGATCGTCGCTACGCGCGCGCAATCCAGCACCATGATCGCTAACCCTTTCGCCAGCATGGCCCTGTCTTCACGCATCAAGCCGAAACAGCTGACCTTGGATGCCCCCGCATTGCTGATCGCTTGCGGTTTGGCCATGCGGAGGTTCGACAAATGATCCGCATTAACCTTCTCCCCCATCGCGAGGAAAAACGCAAAGCCCGCCAGCAGCAAATGCTTTTTATAACGGGGGGCGTCGCCGTACTGGGTGCCCTGACGGTGCTATTGGGTTATGTTGCCATCGCTGGCACGATTGACCACCAAAGCAGCAACAATGCTTTCCTGACAGCCGAAATCACCAAGCTCAATAAAGAAATTGAAGAAATTAAAGCCCTTAAAGATAAAACCCGCTCTCTCCTGGACCGCAAAAAAGTAGTTGAGGATTTGCAGTCCGACCGCGCAGAAGCCGTGCACGTTTTCGATCAATTAGTGCGCTTATTACCGGATGGCCTTTATCTGAAAGCCATCAAACAAAACGGCAAGGTCGTCAATATCCAAGGCTATGCACAATCCAATGCGCGGGTCTCGACCTTGATGCGCAATCTGGAGGCTTCTCCCTGGCTTGAAACGCCTGATCTTGTGGAAATTAAAGGCGTCACGGTCAACTCACTGCGCGCAAATGAATTCAGCTTGAACGTCAAAGTATCGGCCCCCCAAAAAGAAGACCCCGCCAAGCAGCCCAAGGACAAGAAGCCATGAGCCTTGCAGACGACATTAATAAATTAAATTTCCGTGACATCGGCATTTGGTCGGCCCCGTTTAAGGTTGCCGCCATGGTGATTTTATTTGGCGGCGTATTGCTTGGCGGCTACTTCCTGATTTGGAAGGGTCAGCTTGAGGCACTGGATGTCGCACGGCAAGAAGAACAAAAACTACGTACGGAATTTATCGATAAGAAAAAGCAGGCCGTCAATCTCGATTTGTATCGCGAGCAAGTCAAGGAAATTGAACAAGCCTTCGGTGCCTTGGTGCGCCAACTCCCAAATAAATCCGAAATGGATGCCCTTTTAACCGACATCAATCAAGCCGGTTTAGGGCGTGGTCTGGAGTTCGACTTGTTCAAACCTGGGGCCGAAAGCTTAAAGGATTTTTATGCGGAATTACCAATTTCCGTGCGCGTTACGGGCAGCTACCACGATTTAGCCCGGTTCGCGAGCGATGTTGCACAGCTCCCTCGAATCGTGACGCTGAACAACCTTGCCATCACACAAAACAAGGATGGCATCTTGGCCTTGGATGCCATCGCGACGACCTTTCGCTACCTGGACGAAGAAGAAATAGCCTCGGCCAAAAAGGCCGCTAAAGAGAAAGAGAAAGGGGGCAAAAAATGAAGCATCTAGGCTTTTTGGCCCTGCTTGGTTTGCTGACGGCTTGCAGCTCAGGCGACGACCCGCGTACGTTTGTCGCGAACGCGGGCAAGGATCTTCGTGGCAAAGTAAACCCTCTGCCGGAGGTCAAACCTTATGAGCCCTTCACCTACGCCGCCACCGACCTGCCCGACCCTTTCAAGCCGCGCAAACTCACCGCGCCCGCAGGCAGCGCCAAGGGCGGGATCCAGCCGCCGCGCGACCACGTAAAACAAATTCTGGAGAATTACCCGCTGGAGGGGCTGAAAATGGTCGGCACCCTACAACAAAACAAACTGACTTTTGCGCTCATCAAAACGCCAGATAACAATCTATATCGTGTCAAACAGGGTAATTATATGGGCCAGAATTTTGGCATCATCACCCAAGTAACGGAAACGGACATAACGCTCGCCGAAATTGTGCCAGACAGCGGTGGCGATTGGACTGAGCGCTCGACTAAGCTCGAAATGTCCGAACAATCGACTCAGCAGACCCCCAAGAAATAGCCGAGGTACGCCATGAATATTATCCAGCGCTTTTATGTCTCCCTCACCCGAATGTTCGCGGCCTGTTTTCTGCTCGCGATTTCGCTTCCTACTACCGCACAAAATGAGCCCGGAAATGGCATTACCGGGATCGACTACGCCGTCCAGCAAGGTGGCCGTGTTGTCATTACCGTGGGCCTAAAGCAAGCTTTGCAAGCGCCCCCTGCCGGGTTCACCGTAAACAACCCGCCAAGGATCGCCCTTGACTTCATGGATACCGCCAACCAATGGGGTAGAAACAGCCTTTCCATCAATGAAGGCGCAATGCGCAGCATTAACGTGGTTCAGTCCGGCGACCGCACACGGTTAGTGCTCAATCTGTCTCGCCCCTCAGCCTATGAAACTCGCACCGAAGGTAAAAAATTCATCATTTCCCTCCAGGGCGGCGCAGCTTCGGCGACCGTCGCCAACAACACCCCCCAATTTGCTGAGGCCGGCGATTCAAGCTCCACGCACAGCTTGCGCGATGTTGACTTCCGCCGCGGTAAAAACGGGGAAGGGCGCGTAGTTGTCGATCTAAGCGACACCAGTACTGGCATTGATATTCGCCAACAAGGAAAGAATCTAATCGTTGATTTTCTGAATACAAACGTTCCACGCAATCTCGAGCGGCGCATGGATGTAACCGATTACGGCACGTCCGTTTTGGCGGTTGAAACCTTCAGCCAAGGGAAAAACGCACGGATTGTGATTGAACCAAAAGGCGAATGGGAGCACTCGGCTTATCAAAGCGACAAACAGTTTATTGTCGATATCAAACAACTGGTAGAAGACCCTTCCAAGGCCAACCGCGCCAAGAAATACACTGGCGAGAAGCTCTCCTTAAATTTCCAAAATGTTGAAGTCCGCGCCGTCCTGCAAGTCATCGCGGATTTTACCGGGCTCAACATCATTACCAGCGACACCGTCACTGGCAGCCTTACCTTGCGCCTGAAAGACGTACCTTGGGACCAAGCGCTCGATATCATTTTGCAGAGCAAAGGCCTCTCCATGCGTAAGAACGGCACCGTGGTGTGGATCGCCCCAACTGACGAGCTGGCCACCAAAGAAAAACTCGAACTGGAATCAAAACAACAAATTCTGGATTTAGAACCCTTGCGCACAGAAACTTTCCATCTGAAATTTCAGCGCGCAGAAAATTTTGTCAAAGTTCTTACTGATGACAAACAACGTATTCTGTCCAAACGTGGGAGTGCCGTGATCGATGCGCGCACCAACACTCTGTTCATTCAGGACACGCCGACTAAGATGGATGAAATTCGCAGCCTGTTAGCGCAAATTGATGTGCCGGTAAAGCAGGTGATGATTGAATCCAGGATTGTAGAAGCATCGGATACTTTCAGTAAAAACCTGGGCGTTCGCTTGGGCCTTAACCAAGGTAGTGGTGGTAGTTATCCGATAAGCAGTGGTGGTGGCGCCCAAGTTGTTGTTGGGGGCCAAATTGAAGCGCCCGGCTATCAAACCAACCAAGCGCTGGATATTCCGACCTTTAACGACCAAGCGCTTAACGTCAATATGGCCGCCGGTTCTGTTGGTGGCTTCCGTGCTGGCGCTTTATCCTTCGTCTTGTTTAACTCCGCGCTCAATCGGTTCTTGAATCTTGAAATCTCAGCGCTACAAGCTGACGGTCGTGGGAAAATTATCTCCAACCCGCGCGTTGTAACTGCCGATCAAATGGAGGCTACCATTGAACAAGGTACGGAAATCCCTTATCTACAAGCATCAAGCAGTGGCTCTACCAGCGTTTCATTCAAAAAGGCGGTGTTAAGCCTCAAAGTAAAACCACAAATCACCCCTGACGACAATGTCATCATGGACCTGAAGGTAAACAAGGATAGCCGAGGAACAGATACTATCGCTGGGCCCGCTATTGACACCAAACAGATCACCACTCAGGTTCTGGTGGAAAATGGCGGTACGGTAGTGATCGGCGGCATTTACACAGAAGATGAGCGCACAACGGTCACTAAAATCCCACTTTTTGGTGACCTGCCGGTGATCGGCCCACTGTTTAAAAACACATCCAAGCGCGACGATAAAACCGAGCTTCTCATCTTCGTCACACCACGCATCCTCAAAGATACTTTGAATCTGCGCTAAGTCGCATTCGCGGCTAAGCAGTAATTCCGCTAAAATTGCCCGTCTTATGACTAAGACGGGCAATATTTTTTTGATCGGCCTCATGGGCGCGGGCAAAACCACTATCGGCAAGCTGCTGGCAAAGCGCTTGCACAAAACCTTCATTGATTGCGATCACGAGCTGGAGCATCGCACCGGTGTTAAAATCCCGCTGATTTTCGAGCTGGAGGGCGAGGCCGGTTTTCGTGAGCGAGAAGTCGCGTTAATCAAAGAGCTTAGCGAACGCGAGGATGTTGTATTGGCGACGGGTGGGGGCGCGGTTTTGCGCCAGGAGAACCGCACAGCGCTGTCGCAAAATGGCACGGTGGTTTATCTCAATGCGCGGGTCGAAGATTTGTACGCGCGCACCAAGCACGACAAAAACCGTCCCTTGCTGCAAACTGCGAATCCAAAAGCCAGGCTCGAAGAACTGTATCAGCAGCGCGATCCGCTGTATCGCGAAATCGCCGACATCGTCATCACATCCGGTCAACAAAACGTACAACATGCTGTGCGAGAAGTTGAGCGGCGCTTAAACGAAAGCGCCGCATAAGTTATACTCTTTTCCCATGCAAACCCTTACCGTCGCCTTGGGCGAACGCGCTTACCCCATACATATCGGCGGCGGCCTGCTCACTCAGCCGGGGCTGATACTCCCGCACCTAAAATCATCCCAAGCGGTGGTTGTGACCAACACCACGGTCGGCCCACTTTATCTTGAGCGGGTACACGGCCTGCTTTCTCAAAATGGCATCAAAGTTTTACCCATCGTGCTACCGGATGGCGAGGCGTACAAAAATAGCGCCTCGCTCCAGCAGATATACGATGCGCTGTTGAGCCACCGTATGGAACGCAAAGCCACGCTGATTGCCTTGGGTGGCGGCGTAATCGGTGATCTGACAGGCTTTGCAGCTGCAACCTATTTGCGCGGTGTCCCTTTTGTTCAGATTCCGACGACTCTGTTGGCCCAGGTCGATTCGTCGGTGGGCGGCAAAACCGGCATCAACCACCCCCTAGGCAAGAACATGATCGGCGCGTTTTATCAGCCGCAAGTGGTGCTGGGCGATACCGACACGCTCAACACTTTACCGGACCGCGAGCTCTCCGCTGGCCTAGCAGAGATCATTAAATATGGTTTGATCCGCGACTTGCCGTTTCTGTCGTGGCTCGAAACCAATATGGATAAGCTACTAGCACGAGACCCGGCAGCGCTTGCCTACGCCATTCACCGCTCGTGCCTGAACAAAGCCGAAGTCGTTGCCGCAGATGAACATGAATCCGGCAACCGTGCGTTGCTTAATCTTGGCCACACCTTTGGCCATGCAATCGAAAACGGCATGGGCTACGGCGTCTGGTTACATGGCGAGGCGGTCGGCACGGGCATGATTATGGCCGCTGAACTTTCACAGCGCTTGGGGTGGTTATCGGCGGCTGATGTAGCTCGCGCCAAGACGCTCATTCTTAAAGCGCGGCTACCCGCTGTTGCGCCCGATCTTGGCTTTGATAAATATCTCGATCTGATGGGTTTAGATAAAAAAGTCGAAGGCGGCAAAATTCGCTTTGTCTTATTAAAAGCGCTCGGCGATGCAGTGGTTAGTGCCGATGTGCCCCAGGCGCTGCTTAAGGAAACCATCGCGGCGAGTGTTACGCATGGCTGAGCTCGCCGCCTACGCTGCACAGTCTGAGCATTCACGCGGGCGTCGCCATGCCGAGGCCGCACCTGCGGGACGCAGCGAGTTTCAGCGCGACCGTGATCGGATCATTCACTCAACCGCTTTTCGCCGTCTCGAATATAAAACCCAGGTTTTCGTCAACCATGAGGGCGATCTTTTTCGCACCCGCCTCACGCATTCGCTCGAGGTGGCGCAGATCGGTCGCGCGATTGCACGCGGCCTGGGCTTGGATCAAGATTTAGTCGAAGCCATAGCACTCGCCCATGATCTGGGCCACACCCCTTTTGGCCATACCGGACAAGATGCGTTGAACGCCTGCATGCAAAACCACGGCGGCTTTGAGCACAACCTGCAATCGCTGCGCGTAGTTGATATGCTGGAAGAGCGGTATGCGGAATTTGATGGTCTTAACCTGACTTTCGAAACGCGAGAAGGAATTCTCAAGCACTGCTCCCTGCCTAACGCCCAGCAACTTGGCGACATCGGCGAACGCTTTCTGCACAAACAGCAACCCTCGCTCGAAGCTCAGGTGGCCAATCTGGCTGACGAGATCGCCTACAACAACCATGATGTGGATGATGGACTGCGCTCCGGCTTAATTGCGCTGGAGCAGCTATCGCAAGTTGCCGTATTCGCCGGTCATCTGAGCGATGTCAAACAGCGTTACCCCACGCTCAATGGCCGACGCGTCATCCACGAAACTGTGCGGCGCATGATTAATACGCTCATTACCGACTTGGTCGCGCAGAGCAGCAAAAATATTGCAGCGGCCCAACCTGCCTCGATTGATGCGGTGCGCAAAGCGCCACCAATGATCGGGTTTTCTGATGTCATTCGCACCGAGCAACGTGAACTGAAGCAATTTTTACGCACGCAGCTCTACCAACATTATCGCGTTAACCGCATGAGCTGCAAGGCACGGCGCATCATCAAAGCGCTATTTGACGCCTTTATGCAAGACCCAAAACTTTTACCGCCGCAGTATCAGGATAAAGCCCGCCACGATCAGGCGCGCGCTATCGCCGACTATATCGCGGGCATGACAGACCGTTATGCGATGAAGGAATACAGGCACTTATTTTCGGTGGAGGAGTTATGAGCACCAACGCCGCGACCAGCGTCATCCCGTGGCTGCCGACCACTAGCACCCTGGAAGAAATGGACATCAGCCTCGCCGAGCAGGTCGCCATGATGCTCGGGGTAGAACGACAAGTCGTCGTACTCGCAACCGGGCGAGATGCGGGGCGAATGTCCGGCTTTCTCGCCGAATTGACCCACGCCGTGTCGCGACGCGATTCTGTGCTACGTATCAAAGCGGCGCTGAATGCGCAGGAATTATTTGTCGCCCTGGCAGGACAAATTAACGTGCAGACAAAAGACTTGAGCCCGATGCAGCTTGCGGCTGCGGTTGGCGAGCGCTTGAGTCAAACCGCGCCGCGCGGCGGCTTTGTTTTATTGTGCGAGGGCGCACATTTGTTTTCGCGCGAGCTGCTCGAAAGCATCCGACAATTGAGTAATTACCCGATCAATATCGTGCTGTGCGGCCACCGCCCCTTGTTGCGGCGGCTTGCCCGATCCGCCATGAACCAGCGCATCAACTATCGTCTGGAGCTGGATACTGCTTCCTTCACCACGACTTTCAAATGGTTTTTGGTGCTCGCCACCTTTGCCGGGCTTGCCTATATGATCGCCGTTTGGATATTGCAAAAGCCTGTTAAAGCACCGGAAATTATTCACCGCATTTCGGGGCCGATCGAGGCATCGCCGCAACTCCTGCCTAGCCAAGCCATGCTCCCTGCCATGCCTTCTTTACCCGCACTAATCCATGACACGTCCACGGCAGATCAAGCTGTCATTTTGGTTTTAGACCCTGCTTTAAAACGCACCCCCACCCCACCCAGCAAGCAGTAAGTCATCTGCCTTTCGGCAGATGAGGTCACATCAACACAATATCGTACTGCTCTTGCGTGTACTGGGTTTCAACTTGCAGCGAGATCGGTTTGCCGATGAAATCGGCCAATTGCGCGAGGCTCTGCGACTCTTCGTCGAGGAATAAATCAATCACCTGTTGCGAACCTAAAATACGGAACTCGCGTGCGCTGTACTGCCGCGCTTCGCGCAACAGCTCGCGTAAAATTTCATAGCACACGCTCTGCGCAGTTTTTAATTCGCCCCGGCCCTGACAAGTTGGACACGTTTCGCACAAGACATGCGCGAGACTTTCGCGTGTACGTTTACGCGTCATCTCGACTAGGCCCAGGGAAGAAAACCCATTCACCGTCATGCGTGTGCGATCTCGCGCCAGTGCTTTTCTGAATTCCTCCAACACTGAGGCTTTATGTTCAACATTTTCCATGTCGATGAAATCAACAATGATGATGCCGCCCAGATTACGCAGGCGCAGTTGGCGCGCGATGGCATGTGCGGCTTCGAGATTGGTTTTATAGATCGTATCGTCGAAATTACGCACTCCGACAAATCCACCGGTATTCACGTCGATGGTGGTCAACGCCTCGGTCTGGTCGATAATCAAATAGCCGCCGGATTTCAACTCGACTTTGCGCGATAAGGCCTTTTCAATTTCCTCTTCCACCAGATACAAATCGAACAAGGGGCGCTCGCCCTGATAGTGCTCCAGGCGCGAGGCGACATTACTCATATAGTTGGCGGAAAATGATTGCAGCTTGCCGTAGGTCTCGCGTGAATCAACGATAATGCGCTCCGTCTCATCCCACACGAAGTCGCGCAACACGCGCAAGGCCAAATTCAACTCGTGATAGAGCATGGTCTGCGGCGCAGCCGTCTTGGCCTGCTCCGCGATTCGGTTCCAGATGCGCTGTAAATAAGTAATATCTGCCAATAACTCATGATCGGTGGCCGCCTCAGCGCTGGTGCGCACGATGAAGCCACCCTTCGCCTCCGGCGGCATGAGTTGCTGCAATTTGCTGCGCAGTAACTCGCGCTCCTGTTCATCTTCGATACGCTGCGAGATGCCGATATGAGACTCTTGCGGCAGATACACCAACAAGCGTCCTGCAATACTGATTTGAGTCGAGAGGCGCGCGCCCTTGGTGCCAATCGGGTCCTTAATCACTTGCACCAAGAGGGTTTGGCCCTCGAACAGGATTTTTTCAATGGGCTTTTCTTCGTTCTGCTTTTGCTGCCAGATATCTGCGACGTGTAAAAAAGCAGCGCGCTCCAAACCGATTTCCACGAACGCCGATTGCATGCCCGGCAATACGCGACACACGCGGCCCAGATATATATTGCCCACCATGCCATAGCTGGATGCGCGCTCGATATGTAATTCTTGCACGACACCTTGTTGCATCACGGCTACCCGCGTCTCTTGCGGCGTGATATTGATTAAAATCTGTTCGCTCATAACGCCTGAATACCGAATGATTTAAGTAAGCGTGTTGTTTCAAATAAGGGCAAGCCCATCACCCCTGAATAACTACCTTCGATACGCGAAATAAATGCGGCGGCTAACCCCTGAATCGCGTACGCACCCGCCTTGTCGTAGGGCTCGCACGTTGCTACATAGCGCTCGATTTCGTCCGACGATACGCGCCGGAAAGTGACCGCCGTTTCCGACCGCGCCAATTTCAGTTTACCCTCAAACACCATCGCCACCGCCGTAATAACTTGATGCGTCCGGCCAGAGAGTGTTTGCAACATTGCTGCCGCATCGGCATCGCTTTGCGGCTTGCCCAAAAGACGCCGCCCCACAATCACCGCCGTATCTGCCGCCAACACGGGGGCTCGTTTCATGCGTCGCTCCTCTAGGCGCATCCATGCCACTTCGGCTTTGATGCGGGCGATTCGCTCGACATAATCGCGCGGCGTCTCGCGGGCTAAGGCGGTTTCGTTTACGTCCGGCACCAACACGCGGAATTTTATTCCGATCTGCTCAAGCAATTCGCGGCGGCGGGGAGATTGTGAGGCCAAGTAGATTTGCGCTGCGACCGTCATATTTTTGGCAAAGTAAATAGATACCGCCGGTGCGGCAATTTATTAGAAACGGCCTCAAGACCAAATTTATTTAAGCGCGCGACGGCGAGATCAGATGCAACTTGGCATAGCAGCCGATAAGGATCAGGCCCATCCCACCCACAAACAAAGTCATCGTTTCAAAGCCCGCCACATAATAATGCCCGCTCACACGCCAAGCACCCGCAGCCACGGTCAAGAGCACACCCGCCGCACCAATAGCACACCCACCATTTGCAATTAGCTTGTTCATGCTGTCCCCCTCCTCGGTTTGTCTTACGCCTACTTACCTTATTATGCACCGAACGCGCACCATGCCTTTATTCTCGATGATAAGGGTGATTGTGCAAAATACTGTGCGCTCGATATAACTGTTCAGCGAGCAATGCGCGCACCATGCCATGCGGCAGTGTCAGAGGCGAAAGTGCCAACATCAAATCGGCGCTCGCCTTTATCTCTGGCGCTAAGCCATCCGCCCCGCCGATTATCAAGGCCACATTGCGTCCGCTGCCCAACCAGATTTGCATGGTATTCGCCAACGCTTGGCTGGTCATAGATTTGCCGTGCTCATCCAGCACGATGCGAATGCACTCTTTCGGCAATGCGGCTTCGATCCGTGCTGCCTCTACTCCCATTACTTGCTGAGCAGTTTTACCGCCATCACGCTTATCGGGCTTGATTTCCAGAAGCTTGATCCGCGCTTCACGCGGCATGCGCTTCTGATATTCGGCGAACGCCTCGTCCACCCAATTTGGCATGCGCGTACCAACGGCGACGATGATGAGGTCCATCTATTTTTGGAGCCACGGATACACACGGATAGACACGGATAAGTTCAACAGCAAAATCCTTTTTGGTTTTTTATCTGTGTATATCCGTGTATATCCGTGGCTAGGGTGTGAATCTGGTTTTACTTTGCTTCGGCCTTTTTTCGTACCGCTTTCGGCGCTGTCCACAACTCTTCCAGGTTGTAATACTCGCGCACTGTCGGGTGCATCACGTGCACAATGACGTGGCCGAGATCGACCAGCACCCATTCGCCGCTGGCCTCGCCTTCGATGCCCACGATTTCTTCGCCCGCTTCGCGCAGCTTATCGGCAACGTTGCGCGCCAGCGCTTTAACTTGGCGCGAGGATTCTCCGCTGGCGATAATCATGTAATCCGTCATTGAGGTAAGTTTTTTGACGTTCAACACGACGATATCGTTCGCTTTGATGTCTTCCAATGCGGCAACAGCCGCTTTCTTCATGTTTTCAGGTGTCATTTGCTATACAGTTGGTTTTGGGAAATATAGTCTAAGGCCGCGTCTGGCACTAGGTAGCGTGGGCTTATGCCCTGCTTTAATTCGGCGCGGATGCGTGTGGCGGAAATATCTAATGCCGTGAGGGCATAGCTCAAAATGTGCCCGGCGGGTACTTGTGACAAGCTATTCGGATCATTGGTTTGACGCTCCGCAAGCGCTTGCTGTAGCACTGGCGGCATGCCGGCCGCCCAGCTCGCTTGCGAAAAGCCGGGGCGATGCGCTACCGCGCAGTGTGCGAGATTAAACAAATCCTGCCAGCGATGCCACGTACTCAAACCCAAAAAGGCATCTGCCCCTAACAATAAACACAAGGGCTGCTCCGCGCCTAATTCGGCGCGCAATTCGGTAAGGGTATCCACGCTATAGCTGGGCCCTGGTCGGTGGGTTTCTCTATCATCCGCCACAAACAAGGGATTGCCCGCACATGCGCGGCGCACCATTTCCAGCCTGTGCGTCGCTGATGCCTGCGGCGCAGCGCGCTGCCAGGGCACACCTGCGGGGATAAACCGCACTTGTTTTAAGCCCAAGCCATTCACCGCTTCTTGCGCCAAGCGCAGATGGCCGAAATGAATAGGATCGAAGGTGCCGCCGAAAATACCGATAGCGTTCAGAATCTAACCCCGGACATGCCCATCACCCAGCACGACATATTTTTGCGAGGTCAGCCCTTCTAAACCCACCGGGCCACGCG
>JAYVBU010000065.1:0-4089 GCA_043750335.1 Betaproteobacteria bacterium
GTCACGCCGGATGCGAGCATCGACACAGCAGAAGAACGCATGCGCCACCGTGGCGTACGCATGCTGTTCGTCTTGGATAGCGAAGATGAGCTGGTCGGACTGATAACCGCCACCGATCTAATGGGCGAAAAACCACTGCAATTCATCGCGCACCAGGGCGGCGCGCATCGCGAGATTTTAGTTGCCGACATCATGACCCCACGCGATCAACTCGAAGTACTCAAGCTCCCCGATTTGCTTGGCGCTCGCATCGGCAATATTGTCTCCACCCTGCAACGCTGCGGGCGGCAACATGCGTTGGTGGCAGAAACGGTCAATGGTCGAGAAATAATTCGCGGCTTGTTTTCCGCCTCGCGCATCGCGCGTCAACTCGGCATGGAGATCGTCACTTCCCCCGTGACTCAGCGTTTCGCTGAAATCGAGCAGACTTTTATCCGTTTTGGCAGATTGGCCTAAGACCAGATAGGAACGGGCTTCAACCCAAGCCTCGCACAACCGTCCCTTCTCCTAAACCCAGCCCCTCTTGACAGCGGCCCTCCGCAATACCTATACTTTGTTTACAGTTTGGAATTAGTCTAATAATTTTAAATTGTTTACCCAGCCCATCAACTAACGCAAGGAGACCGTGATGAACCTTAAAGACTCAAAAACCTTCGGCAACCTGAAAGCCGCATTTGCCGGCGAATCCCAAGCCAATCGCCGCTATTTGTACTTTGCAGCAAAGGCCGACGTAGAAGGCTATAACGACGTTGCCGCCGTGTTTCGTTCCACCGCAGAAGGCGAAACGGGCCACGCGCACGGCCATCTGGAATATATGGAAGTGGTAGGCGACCCTGCCACCGGCCTGCCCATCGGCCCCACCGGCGACAACTTAAAAGCCGCCATCGCGGGCGAAACGCACGAGTACACCGACATGTACCCAGGCATGGCGAAATCCGCGCGCGACGAGGGTTTCGACGAGATCGCCGATTGGTTCGAGACGCTGGCAAAAGCTGAGCGCTCGCATGCAAATCGTTTCCAGAAAGCCCTGGATTCCTTAGGCAGCTAATTACACCCCCCAAGTCTTCCGCTCCGCTTGGAGCGGAAGCACCCCACGCAAGATTTAAGAAAGGCACGAGCTAATGAGCGCGCGTGAAGGCAGTTTAGAAGCACCCAAACGACATGCATTGGATTGGAAAAACCCACGTTTTTGGGACGAGGCTGCGCTCAACCAAGAGCTGCATCGGGTATTCGACGCCTGTCATGGTTGTCGCCGTTGCGTGAGCTTGTGCACCGCGTTTCCCACCTTATTTGATTTGGTGGATAGCTCCCCCACGCTAGAAGTGGATGGGGTAAAAACCACAGATTATGGACAAGTCGTCGATCAATGCTATCTGTGCGACTTGTGTTTCATGACCAAATGTCCCTATGTGCCGCCACATGAATGGGCGATTGATTTCCCGCACTTGATGCTGCGCGCGAAAGCGGTCAAATTTAAAAATGGCGAAACCACATTCCGCGACAAATTGCTCTCCAGCACCGATGCGCTAGGCAAATTAGCGACCATTCCGGTGGTGGTGCAAAGCGTCAATGCGTTGAACAAAACCCCCGCTGCGCGCGCCGTGATGGACAGCGTATTGGGCATCCATAAAGACCGCGTCTTACCCGAATATGCCAGCGCGACATTCCGCTCGAACGCAGCGCCCCAAAACCAGTTCTCGGTAAAAGACGGCCAGCGCACACCGGGTAAAGTGGCGATTTACGCGACCTGTTATGTAAATTACAACGAGCCGGGTATCGGCCACGATTTACTGAAAATTCTCGCGCACAATGAAATCCCCACGCGGCTGGTAGAAAAAGAAGCCTGCTGCGGCATGCCCAAATTAGAATTGGGCGATCTGGATGCCGTCGAAAAACTCAAAGACATCAACATCCCGCAACTCGCCAAATTAGCGCGCGAAGGCTATGCGATTCTCAGCGCCGTGCCGTCCTGCACGCTGATGTATAAACAAGAATTACCGCTGATGTTCCCCAACGACGCGGATGTCGCTTTGGTTGCAGAATCCATGTGGGACCCCTTCGAGTACATGATCGCGCGCAAGGTAGATGGCTTATTGAAAACCGATTTTCCGCAAAAATTGGGGAACGTTTCCTACCATATTGCCTGCCACCTGCGCGTACAAAACATGGGGCAAAAAACGCGCGAGATGTTGCAGTTGGTACCGGAGACGCATATCAACACAGTCGAACGTTGCTCCGGCCACGACGGTACCTGGGGCGTAAAATCAGAATTCTTCGCCAACTCGATGAAGATCGGCAAGCCGGTATTCAAGGCCATGGCTAACAACGAGCCGGACTACATCAGCTCTGATTGCGCCATCGCCGGGCGTCACATCATGCAAGGCATGGGCGCAGGCACCCGGGCGCAAAAAGAACATCCGATCACGTTAATCCGCATCGCTTACGGACTCTAAAAAGGAAAACACATGGCAAATGAAGGCTATCACGAACCGATTGAAAAATTATCCGCCGCGACCATGGATATGCACCGCGCCATCGTCTCACTGATGGAAGAATTGGAAGCAGTAGATTGGTACAACCAGCGCGTGGATGCCTGTAGCGACGCCGAACTGAAACGCATCCTCGCCCACAATCGCGACGAAGAGAAAGAACACGCCGCCATGGTGCTGGAGTGGATCCGCCGACATGACCCGGCCTTCTCACACGAGTTAAAAGACAATCTTTTTAAAGAAGGTCCGATCGCCGGACAACATCAAGAATAACCCTCTTGCACACATCCCTGCCGACACAAGGAACTGTTATGCCAAAACTCAACCGCGATAATTTAATGACGCTCGAAGCCTATGCCAAGGCGCGCCCCGCGATGCGCGCGCAAATCATCGCGCACAAAAAAATCCGCACCGTTTGCTTGGGCGATCACGTCACGCTGATCTTTGAAGACGAATTGACCATGCGCTATCAGGTGCAGGAAATGTTGCGCACCGAACGCATTTTTGAGGAAGCTGGCATCCAAGACGAAATTGACGCTTACAACCCGCTGATCCCCGATGGCTGCAATTGGAAAGCAACGATGATGATCGAGTACGCCGACGAAGCCGAACGCCGCGACATGTTGACGCACCTCAAAGGCATCGAAGATAAAACCTGGGTGCGCGCGGTCGGGCAAGCCAAAATATACGCCATCGCTGACGAAGATTTAGAACGCGAAAATGCAGAGAAAACTTCTGCCGTGCATTTCATGCGTTTCGAACTCGACCCCGCCAGCGTCAACGCGATTAAAGCGGGTGCGGCTATCAGCATCGGCGTCGAGCATCCCGCCTACACTGCGGAAATCGCCACATTGGCTGAAACTGTGCGCGCCTCACTTGCCCAAGACCTAAGTTAATCTAGCGCGCGGGAGGCCTTACCTAAGCTGACCGCCACGCGTCCCGCCGAGGGCGGGAAAACCGTCAGGATCATCCCGGCTCGCACCGCGTTTAAGATCATTCAAACGGCGCTGCATACCCTCGATCTCTACCCGCTGGCTGGCGATAATATCCTCCGCCAATTTGCGCGTCACAGGATCGGTTCCGCTTTGCAGCACCAAGCGCGCCATATCGACCGCGCCTTCGTGATGCGGAATCATCATCGCCAGAAAATCAATATCAGGGTCACCCGTATAGCCCGGTGCATGCATGTCGGACATCATTTTTCCCATGCCGACATTCATCTCCTCGGCAAAGCGCTGGAACGCTGGGCCGTATTGGCCCGGCACGGGCGGCGCGTCGTGCTGATGCTCAGCCATAATCAGTGCCGCGATGCCGTGCAGCCAAAGCTCATGCTGTTTGCCCCCGATAACCGGGACGGACGTACACTAAGTTAATGCTTTTTTTGTTACGTAATTCGCCTGAAGGCAACTTCAAACTACCCAGCGGAATCTGCGTGATGAACTTGGGGTTGAATGGATCGGATACATCAAACGCTGTGCACACCGTTTGCCCAGCATTGGGTGTACCCGGCAGCTCGTCCTGCTCATGTGCCACATACAGCAAATCATTGGAAGGGTTGGTCCACACGCCGTGCGCTTCGCGTGCTTGGGTAAAGAAGGTG
>JAYVBU010000066.1:0-19263 GCA_043750335.1 Betaproteobacteria bacterium
AAAAAACTGAACGGGCTGATGTTGGCCTTGGCGGGGAAATAGCCGTAACAGGCAGCCCACATAAAACTCAGGGAGCGTTAGAAATGTAAGGTGGGTTAGCTTTTTACGTAACCCACCAAGCATTACGTCACCACGCAAAGCCTTTTAAAAATAGAGCCTAGCGGCACTACTGGCGAGTTTTGGCACAAAGTGCATGCCCAGGATTTCAGCAGGCAATCGGTCAATTGCGCGGATAGAAACCGCCCTCAATCAACAGCCTAGTTTTGTGCGACATAGTTAGTATGGGGGGCTTTAAAAAAACCGTGCCTGAATAACTAAAAGAATAAAAGCCTGACCCCGGTGTGACCCTGGTGTCCCATGACCCCGGTGCTGATTATGTTATTCGGTGGGTTCGAGCGGGTTGCAAGGGCTGGGCGTATTGCGCTTTGGTTGTTGTTGATTCCTTTGTTGCTAGCCAATCTTCCGCTCGGGATGGATTTTGATGTGGACGGCCCTGCATGGAGTTATGCGGTAGGTGGTTTCCGAATGACGGCTTTTTTGATCGCTTTTTTCCTTGCAAAGTGGTTGTTAGTTGCGAGGGATGGATAGATATTTCGGTGAGGCTATGAGTAGGAGTGCTAGATAGGGTCGCTGATCTGTGCGATGGGGCCGCTAAAAAAGCGGCCTCGCCGGGTTGAACCTTACGCTCCGCATGCGCTCAACCATATGATTGCCCGCCTTGTTCCAGTAAGATGTTTATCTTGTCATGATTTCTTCCCTTTTCGCCCCCCTGTCGCCGTGTAGGCGCAAATGGATCAGCCGCCTGGTGTTTTATGGCGCGGCTTTGGCCGCCCTCGCTTTCTTTGGTGTTGTGGTGGCTTTGCGTTGGTGGGTTCTGCCTGAGATTAGCCAGTATCGCACTGCTATCGAGGCGCAATTATCTCGTTCCGCCGGGCAAAAAATCGCCATCGGCGGGATTCAGGCCAATTGGCGCGGCATTCGTCCGCACCTCAACCTTTCCCAGGTAGTGATTCATGATAAGGCGGGCCTGCCGTCGTTGGCCTTCGATGGTGTTGAAGCTACGCTGTCCTGGCATACGCTTTATGCTTTTGAGTTGCGTCTGCATGATCTGGAAATTTTTCGTCCGCGCCTTGAAATCAGGCGCGAAGCGAATGGACTGATTTATGTTTCTGGTATCGCGGTGAATGATCCCAACACACCGCATGGTTTTGGCGACTGGTTGTTGCGGCAGGATTCGGTTCACATCCATCACGCGAGTGTTGAATGGCGGGACAATTTACGTGGTGCGCCGCCCTTGGTTTTGACCGATGTGGGTCTCTTGCTTGAAGGCGGTGGTAGCCGCCATCGCTTCGGTTTGCTGGCATCCGCACCGGCTGAGTTGGCGAGCACGCTGGATGTGCGCGGTGATTTGCGTGGCGATTCACTCGATCAGTGGCAAACATGGTCGGGTAGTCTTTATGCCAATCTGGGCGATACCAATATCAGTGCATGGAGCGCCTGGGTGGATTTGCCCTACCGCATTAACCAAGGGCATGGCGGCGTGCAATTGTGGTCGGCTATCAAAGCGGGGCATCCCAGCGTGGTAAGCGCCTTGGTGAAATTACAGGGGGTTAAAACCCGCCTGGGCAAAAATCTGCCTGAGCTGGATTTAGCGCGCTTGACGGGGCGTTTGAGCTGGCGCGAATTACCGCGCGGGTTCGAAATGGAAGCGAAGCAGATTGAAGTGGATGCGGGCTCCGGCCGCCAGTTTTCCAGCCAGAGTTTGCTTGCGCGCTTTCAGGTGGCCGAAGGCAAGACGCCAGAGCAGGGCGAGTTTCATGCGGCTACGTTGGATATTGCGCCGCTTTTGGCTTTGTCTGAATATCTGCCGCTCTCCGACGCGCAGCGCACAAAATTAAAAGAGTGGTCACCCCAGGGTCGGTTTAAATCGCTGGATTTGGCCTGGGAGGGCGCGCATGAATCGCCGTATAAATATAGTTTCAAGAGCGAGTTTCAAAAACTAGGCATCCAAGCGGTCGGCAAGGTGCCGGGTTTCAACAATATGAGCGGCACGATGCAAGCAGATGAGCAGGGCGGCAAGCTAAAGCTCGAAGGTCGGCAGGCCACGTTGGCTATGCCGCTGGTGTTCCGCCATCTTTTGCAATTCGATGATTTGAGCGCCACTGCTGCTTGGCGCATCAAAAATCAGCGCGTGAGTTTCGATCTGGATAAAGCAAAATTCGCCAACGCGCATTTAAGCGGCAGCGTTACTGCAACCTATCAGTCTTCACCTGGCAATGCGGGTCACCTCGATTTAAGTGGTGCGTTGACGCGCGGTGATGGCAGAGAGGTGTATCAATACATTCCGCGCGTGGTGGGGGACGACACCTATCTGTGGCTCAAAGATGCCGTGTTGAACGGGGGTTCGGACGATGTTCGGGTCAAGGTCAAGGGTGCGCTCGACCGCTTTCCTTTCGACAATGATCGAGACGGTATTTTTCAGATTACTGCCAAGGTAAAAGATGCCGCCTTGCGCTATGTGCCGGGCTGGCCGCAGCTCGATAACATTCAGGCTTATCTCGATTTTCACGGCAAGCGCATGGATATCAGCGCCAGCGGCGAGATGCTCGGCACAAAATTGTCGCGGGTTAAAGTCGTGATCCCCGATTTGATTCCGCATGAGGTGGTGATGGAAATCGACGGCGAGGCGCAAGGCGCGACAGCTAGCTTCTTGCGTTTTATCGAAGACAGCCCGGTCGGACAAAGCATCGACCATTTCACCCAGCCAATGAAGGCCGAAGGCAACGGTAAGCTCATCTTGTCGCTACGCATGCCAATGCTGCATCTGGAAAATTCACGCGTGGTGGGCAGCTATCAATTCGCGGCAAATAAAATCCGCATGAATGCACAAGGCCCGATGCTGGATCAGGCCGCAGGCAAGATCGACTTTACCGATTCTTCTTTAACCATCCCGCGCATCACCGGGCAATCTTTGGGCGGGCCGGTCACCATCACTGCGACGCCTGCGCCGGGCGGCGTTGTGCGCGTCACGGCGGGTGGACGCTTCACCGCAGTAGGTTTGCAACAAGCTTATCCGGGGGTACTCACCCAGCGCTTGAAAGGCGGTTCGGAATGGTCGGCATCCATCGCATTGCGTAAGACCGCCGCGAATTTCACCCTGGTGTCGAATTTAACCGGCTTGGCTTCCGATTTACCCTATCCCCTGGCGAAGACCGCGCAAGAGAGCATGCCGCTGAAATTTGAACGGCGCATGCTGGAGGGCAATCGCGACGGATTGGATCTGAGCGTGGGGCGCGCGCTATCCGCGCACTTGGTACGTGACACGGACGGCGAAGAAGTCACCATCGAAAAAGGCACCGTTATGCTTGGCGGCGCGCCCGCACCCACCCCGGTGCGTGATGGCATCTGGGTCGATGGCGAGCTAGAAAAGTTAGATGCCGATGCTTGGCGCAGCTTGGCACCCGCAAGTGGCAATAGCGCACTGAACGTGCCCATGGGGGGTGTGCATCTTAAAATAAAGGCGCTCGACTTTCTCGGGCGGCGCTTCAGTAATTTAAATCTCAATGCATGGACGCAGCGCGACACTTGGCAAGCCACGCTGAACAGCGACGAAATGCAGGGGGGCGATATCTCATGGCGTGAGCATGATGGCGGCAAACTGGTTGCGCGCTTCAAGCAACTGACATTTCCAGAGGCGTTGCCAGCGCGCGGCGTACCCGTTGCCGGTGGACGCGATATCGACTTACCTGCGCTGGACATCGTGATCGAGAACGCGCAATTAAAGAAAATCAATCTAGGCAAGTTGGAGCTGCAAGCGCGCAAGCAGGGTGCAGATTGGCTGATCGAACGCTTGCGCATGATTAACCCCGATGCCACATTCAACGCCGATGGCGTGTGGCAAAGCTGGCTGGCGCAACCTTCGACCAAACTGAATATGGAGTTGGAAACAAAAGACGTCGGAAAATTACTGGCGCGCGCGGGACACCCAGACCGGATTAAATCCGGTACGGCAAAAATGAGCGCTACGCTTAGTTGGCGCGGTAGCCCACAGGACTTCAACCTAGCGAGTTTGAGCGGCGAGATGAAACTCGACGCACATCGCGGACAATTTTTGAAAGTGGATCCGGGTGTGGGCAAGCTTTTGGGCTTGCTCAGTTTGCAATCCCTGCCGCGACGGCTGACCCTGGATTTTCGTGACGTATTCAGCGACGGTTTCGCCTTTGATAACATGGTCGGTGTGATGAGCGTGAATCAGGGTGTGATTAAAACCAACGATTTTGTGATGCAAGGCCCGGCCGCCGTAGTAACCATAATAGGCAGCACTGACTTGGCGAAAGAAACGCAAAATCTACGTGTGAAAGTCGTGCCGGGTGTCAGCGACAGCGTTTCGCTTGTCGCTTTTCTGGGTGGCCCTGCGGTCGGCATAGGCACTTTTATTCTGCAAAAAATATTTAAAGACCCGCTGGGGCAGATCGTCGCCTACGATTATGATGTGACCGGCACGTGGGAAAACCCGGTCGTCACCAAAGCAAAAACTGAGACAACGGAGTTCGCGCAATGATGCGAAAATTTTTGTGTGGCATGGTATTGGCGCTTGGCGCGATGCATGCGAGTGCACAGACTTTTGAAGTGCCCGCCGATGTGTGGCTTGGCCCCCGAAGTGGCCAGGCGGTGCGCGATAACGTCCCCTTGGCACGGGCAATGACGGCCTATTTTCAGCGCGCCCAAGCCTGGGTGCGCGTACACCATCATAAGCGGGATGAGTCCTCTGCCCATGCCGAAGAATTGCGCGGCTGGCTGATCGCCCTGGGCATCGAAGCCAACCGCATTGAACTCGTAGAAGACAGCCCGACCGATCAACTCACTCTCGATATAACGGACAGCCGATGAGCGCTAAAACTCCCTCCAGCTTTGCTAAGAAAAAAACCCGCACCACCTTTGCAAAAACCAAAGCGCAGCCGGGCGTGTTTAAAGTCGCTGCGATTCAGATGGCCTCCGGCCCAAATGTGGCATCCAATCTGGATGAAGCCGAACGTCTGATCGAAATGGCGGTGGCGCAAGGTGCAAAGCTGGTCGCGCTGCCCGAATACTTCCCGATCATGGGGGTAAAAGAGACGGACAAAGTTGCGGTATGCGAAGCAGAAGGCAAAGGCCCGATCCAACGCTTCCTCGCCAATCAAGCCAAGAAACACAAAATCTGGTTGGTCGGCGGGTCGATTCCACTCGAAGCCTCGACCCAGAAAAAAGTACGCAATACCTGTCTGGTGTACGACGATAAAGGCAAGGTCGTCGCGCGTTACGACAAGATACATCTGTTTAATCTCGATCTCGGCAACGAGCATTATCACGAAGATGAAACCATCGAACCGGGCAAGCAGATCGTCACCGTCGATACACCCTTCGGCAAACTTGGCTTGTCGATTTGCTATGACTTGCGCTTCCCCGAACTGTTCCGTGCGATGGGAGATGTGGACATCATCGTCCTGCCCTCGGCGTTTACCGACACGACCGGCAAGGCGCATTGGGAAACACTAGTGCGCGCACGTGCCATCGAAAACCTCGCCTATGTGATCGCCCCCGCGCAAGGCGGCTACCACCTCTCTGGCCGCGAAACCCACGGCAACAGCATGATCGTCGATCCCTGGGGCGTGGTGCTAGACCGCCTGCCGCGCGGCTCCGGCGTAGTGATCGCGGGCGTGAATCCCGCCTATCAGGCCAGTCTGCGCAGCAGCCTGCCTGCGCTGAAGCACCGTACGTTGCATAAGTGTTGATGGGGAAGCGGTAAGCGGTAAATTTCCAATTCCTGCTTCCCGCTCCCCATTATTCCGAGACCATTGAAGAGACCTATTTAGAGTGCTATATTTGGCGCTATAAACATAGGGTCAATCTAATGGCAAATGTAATATTGGCGGAAACATCTGCGAGTGTGTCTGAACTGAAAAAAAATCCGATGGCGACAGTTGCGGCCGGGGAGGGTTTTCCCGTAGCGATTTTGAATCGGAATGAACCGGCCTTCTATTGCATTCCAGCGAAGGCATATGAAGCGCTGATCGACAAGCTAGAAGACATGGCACTAAATAACATTGCCGATGCGCGCTTAAAAGATGGTAAGCCACTGGTGCGGGTCAAGCTTGATGAGCTATAAGCTTTGCTTCCATCCCGATGCGCTGGCGGAGTGGCGCAAGCTGGATGAAACCGTCAGTGAGCAATTCAAAAAAAAACTGGCCGAACGTTTGCAGCACCCACGTGTGCCAGCGGCCAGACTGGCGGGGCATAAAGATCGTTACAAAATCAAGTTGCGTAGCGTGGGATATCGTTTGGTGTACGAAGTGCGGGATGGTGTTTTGCTAGTGATTGTGGTGGCCGTTGGCAAGCGTGAGCGCAACGCGGTTTATCGCCTAGCGGCAAAGCGTTAGTAGAAAAATTCCACGCTCGCCGGGCTAAGGAAGTATTGCTCAAAGGCGCTGCTATAATCACCTTAACCCCGTCAGTTTTTTACCCCTGCTTATCTTACGGTAGCTTGCATAGCAGCTTGAAATAGCCCCCTTTTTTACGACCTTTCCGCTGCGGCGTTTAGTTTTTTAAGTGAGATCAATATGACCGACATCGTAATCCCCGCCGAAACACTGTTTACCACCGCCGACAGCAGCCTGCTTAAGCCCTATGGGCTGGACAAGAGCAGCTTGCATAAGGTCTTGGGGCAGGTCATGGCGCGGGGCGTGGATTTTGCCGATTTGTACTTTCAATACAGCCGTGCTGAGGGCTGGCAGTTAGAAGAGGGTATCGTGAAATCCGGCAGTTTTAGCATCGACCAGGGTGTGGGTGTGCGCGCTGTGTCGGGGGATAAAACCGCGTTTGCCTACACTGACGACATTACGATGCCAGCACTGCAACAAGCCGCTGCTGCGACGCGCGCCATCGCGCAGGCCGGTGCCGAGGCGCGTGTGGAAGTGCCCGCGCTCACGCATGATCGGCATGGCAAGCTACAACTCGCGCGCCCCCCGTTGTATCTGCCGCATGACCCTTTGTTGAGTTTGCAGGATGCCGACAAAGTGGCTTTGCTGGAGAAAATGGAACGCATCGCGCGCGGCCTCGATACGCGCGTGAGCCAAGTGATCGCCAGCTTGGCTGGCGAATACGAGGTCGTGCTGGTGGCGCGCTCTGACGGTCTGATCGCCGCCGATGTGCGACCGCTGGTGCGCTTATCGCTGCAAGTGATCGTGGAGGCCAATGGCAGACGCGAGCAAGGCTCGGCGGGTGGCGGCGGGCGTTTCGACTACGCGTATTTCACCGAGGAAATTATCACCCAATACGCCCAGCAGGCCGTGCATCAAGCGGTGACCAATCTCGACGCGCGGCCCGCGCCTGCGGGCAGCATGACCGTGGTGCTCGGCGCGGGTTGGCCTGGTATTTTGTTGCATGAAGCGATTGGCCATGGCTTGGAAGGCGACTTTAACCGCAAGGGTAGCTCAGCATTTTCTGGTCGAGTCGGCGAGCGCGTAGCCGCCAGCGGTGTAACGGTGGTGGACGATGGCACCATCGCGCGTCGTCGTGGCTCGCTCAATATCGACGACGAGGGCAATGCGACGAATTGCACGGTACTGATCGAAGACGGCATCCTCAAAGGCTATATGCAGGACACGATGAATGCGCGCTTGATGGGCGTGCCAGTCACCGGTAACGCGCGACGTGAATCGTTCGCGCATATCCCCATGCCGCGCATGACTAACACCTATATGTTGAATGGCGACAAAGACCCACAAGAGATCATCAAATCAGTGAAGCATGGCTTGTACGCAGTCAACTTTGGCGGTGGCCAAGTGGATATCACTAGCGGCAAGTTTGTATTCTCTGCCGCCGAGGCATACATGATTGAGGATGGCAAAATCACCTATCCAGTGAAAGGTGCGACCCTAATCGGCAATGGCCCCGACGTGTTGACGCGCGTGTCCATGATCGGCAACGACATGTCGCTCGACCCTGGTGTCGGCACCTGCGGCAAAGAAGGCCAGAGCGTCCCCGTTGGCGTGGGCCAGCCGACGCTCAAAATCGACAGCCTCACTGTCGGCGGCACAGCCTAAATAGTGCCCGCCTTGGGTGCGGCGCAGCACTGCGCCGCACCTTATTAGCACCGACCAACGCGTTTTATTACTTCTGCCTTTGTTTATCCCCCGTAGATTGCGCGCTGTGCAAACTGGCACGGCCAATGCTTATAGTCAAATAAGCACAAAAATTTAATGATATTGTCATTGAAATAAGTGCTATATTTCTATCTCTTGTTTTTAAGCAACGAGGTGACCTCCATGTCCGTATCAAAATCCGCAGCAACGCCAAAGAAGACTATTACGCTGAGCAAGATAACGGCAGATAAAAAACCCGCAGCCAAAAAAACACCAGTCACGTCAGCAACAAAAGCCGCACCAGCCAAAGCCGCCAGCGCGAAGCCTAGCGCAGCAAAAGTAGCCGCACCCAAGGCAGATAAAACGGCTATTCACGTACCTGCCAAAGGCAAAGCGGCTAAGCGCAATGGCGCCACACCCATCACCCCCGAGCAACGCTATCGCATGATTTGCGATGCGGCCTATTTCCGCGCGGAACGGCGCGGTTTCCTCGGCGGAAATTCGGCAGAAGATTGGACGGCGGCAGAAGTAGAGATTGATGGCCTGCTGATGAGCATCCAAAAATAGCGCTGTTATTTGCCAGCCTGTAACAGGCTGGCGCAGCCCTATCGGGCGGGATACCATGTAACGACTTTTTAATAGGAGGCGCACATGGGGATTTTCGCTTTTGTGTTTTGGGGCTTGGTCGTTGTCGCAGTGTTGTACCTGGTCATGCTCTACAACAGTTTGGTGCAGGTTAAACACAACGTGTCTAAGGCCTGGGCCAATATTGATGTGCTACTCAAGCAGCGCCATGATGAGCTGCCCAAGTTGGTCGAAACTTGCAAGCAGTACATGAAATTTGAGCAGGAAACCCTGGAGCGCGTGATGCAAGCGCGTAGCCGTGTCGCCAGCGCACGCGAAGCGCAAGACATCGGCGCGCTAGGGCCAGCCGAAGGCGCGCTACGCGCAGGCTTAGGAAATTTGTTTGCAGTGGCCGAAGCCTACCCTGAGCTAAAAACCAGCGAGACATTTCAACACCTGCAATCGCGCATCAGCGGTTTGGAAAATGCCATTGCCGACCGGCGCGAGTTTTACAACGAGAGCGTGAACATCAACAACGTGCGCATCGAGCAGTTTCCCGATGTGTTGATCGCAAGTCGATTCAACTTTAAACCTTTCGAGTTATTGAATTTCCAAACAGACGAAAAGCAGGACGTAAATATCAAGCAGATGTTTAGCTAGCGGGCTAGGCCGTGCATCGCTCTAACCCGCTGGCGTTCGCCTCGGGCCTGCTTTTTTTGGCGGGGCTGGGGCTGCTATGGTACGTGTTCCATGACTTTTCGCTTATCAGCAAACTCTACCTCGGCATCGGCTATAGTGCCGCCGCTAGCCTGAGCGGGTTTTGGATGTGGCAGCATGGGCAACGTCTCGCGCGCATCATCGAAGACATCCCCACCAGCCGCATCGCCAGCGCGCCGCAAGGCTATGTCGAGTTGCTCGGCGAGGCCTGCGAAATGGCGGACATGCGTTTGGTGACAAGCCTTTCCGGCACACCGTGCTTATGGTATCGCTGGCAAATCGCGCGCCGGGGCGGTGGAGGCCGCTATGGCAACGATCTGGTCTCTCTTTTAATCGGCCACTTGTTTTATTTTCCGAGCGAACACGAGGAAAGCCAATCTTGTATCGGCATACAAGACAGCAGCGGCGCAGCCGTTATTTTTCCTTTTGGCGCTGAAATCATCGCGGCGCATCGCCAAACTTGGTACGAAGGCGACACGCGATTTACAGAGGAGTGCATCCTGCCCGCCGACACGCTCTATGTGCTGGGTGATTTTTCAACCCACACTCCCGCCGAAAGGCCATGGGGTCTGGTGAACGAAGTCGCCTCGCAACTCAGTATTTGGCAAGCAGACAAACCCGCTTTGCTGCGCCGTTTCGACCGCAACGGCAACGGCGTACTCGACCCGGGCGAATGGGAGATGATGCATCGCGAAGCCACGCGCATCGCCAAACAAAAACAGGTTAAAGAACTCGCCACGCCAGTGGTTCACCGCATGATGACACCGGATAATGGCTACCACTTTTTAATTTCCTCTCAGCCGCCGCACAAGCTGGCGAGTCACTACCGGTTCTGGCGTAGCTTTGGGCTTGTGCTGTTTCTGGGTATGGGAGCGTTGGGTTTGTGGTTGGCTGGCTTGCGGCTGCTTATTTAGATTTACCAACTTCCTGTATTCGCGAGAAAAGGCGATTCCTGCACTTCATCACGCCAGCGTAAGGGTAATGCAGCGGGAACATGTCTGACGTGCCTCATGTTGAATTGCAGTAGCCGTTCCGCGCCCGCAAAAGAAGCTAATACGGGGCCATCGAAAATAATTTTTGCATCTGCTGCGACGTATAACAAATCGCGGCTTTCAAAATCTATAAAGAGCAGTCCCGCGCGGGGATTCAACGCGATATTGCCTAGCGTATTAAAGAAGCGGTTGCCGGCGAAATCGGGGATGGTCAAGGTGTCGTGTCCATCCACACGCACGAAGCCGGGCTTGCCGCCACGATGCGAGATGTCTGCCCCGTGTGACGGCACAGTGCCTTGATTGGATTCAGGGTGCGCGCTGGCGATAAACAGGGTGTCTGCGCGCAAGATTATTTGTCGGGTAGATGCGTTTAGCGCCTTGGCGTTTTGTGCCGCACTGGTGATTGGTTCATCCCAATATTCTGCCCGACGTGCTTGGATGTATTTTGGGCAATTGCCAAAGCTTTGTCGTACGGCGATGAGATAACCCTCATCCGTGATGCGCTCGACAAAGCCATTCATCCGATTGCGGCGGCGCGTGTGTTGCTCGATGCCGAGTAATGCAAGCTTCGCACCTAGCGTCAGCGTCTCGTGTAGCGGGTCGGTGAGTGATGGCTTGACGCGCATCAGCAGGTGGTGCGCGTCAGGGTTATGCATAAAGCCGGGTGGGTTGTGGAGGATGGATGCCCAAGGTTGCCCCTCGGCATCCACGCTGCCCACAATGACGAACGGCAGCTGAGCAAAAAACGTTTGATGTTGCATGGACATGGCATTGTGTATGATTTGTTTGCCATGTGCTGCCATGCGATCGCGCACGCCCACTCGCTCCTGCATCAGGCGCTCACCTGCGTGAAACGCCTGAACATCATCCGCCGAACGCATGTCAGGCCATCAATCCAACTTTGGATTTTTGCATGGGTACAAATCTGGGCAAGGCTTCGATGCGCTGCAACCAATTGCGTAGTTGGGGATAAGGGTCGAGCGAGATATTGCCTTCTGGCGCGAGGGCAATATAGGTGTAGTTTGCGATGTCTGCGATGGTCGGTGTATTGCCCGTCAGGAACGGCGTATTTTTCAGTTCAGCTTCCATCACGGCAAATAAATTGTTTGCGCGCTCTATGGCCTCCGCTGCATTGACGGGGGCTTTGAAGAGCGTCGCCAGTCGGGCAGTGGCTGGGCCGAATGCCACTGGCCCGGCTGCAACGGAAAGCCAGCGTTGCACGGCTGCCGCCCCTAGCGGATCGCGTGGGAGCCACCGGCCCGAGTCATATTTATTCGCCAGGTAAACCAAAATCGCATTTGAATCGGCCAAGGTGAAATCACCGTCTTGAATCACCGGCACTTGGGCAAAGGGATTCATGGCGAGAAACGTGGCTTGCTTGTGTGCGCCTGCGGCGAGATCTACATCCACTAATTCGAATGGCAAATTGAGCAAGGACAAAAACAATTCGACACGATGGCTATGGCCAGAAAGATAGAAGCGGTGAAGCTTGATTGGCTGAGCAGGTAAGGCTGTAACAGTGTTCATATTTAATCCCTTTTTAAGGTTCGTTGAATGAGTGAGTGTATTGTGATCTGCATCATTTTGTGAATAAATGGCCTAATCAGAACAACACTCATGCATTTAGTGGAATAATCTTTTCATGGATAAACTCAAAGCGATGCAAACGGCCATCAGCATTGCCGATGAAGGGAGCTTGACCGCTGCCGCAGTAAAGCTTGGCGCTTCGCCTCCCGCCGTTGTGCGTACCTTGGCGGCGCTAGAAGCTTATTTGGGCATCCGCCTGTTTAATCGCACCACCCGACGCATCTCGCTGACGGAAGAAGGTCGTCATTACCTCGAACATTGCCGACAGTTGTTGGCGGCTATCAATGATGCCGAATCGGCATTGACCACCGATGCGGTAGCGCCCAGTGGCCAACTGACGATTACTGCACCGGTGCTTTTTGGGCAGATGTTTGTTGCGCCTAGTGTCACGCGCTTTGTACAAAAATATAGCAAGGTACGCGTCACGCTATTGTTGCTTGATCGAGTAGTGAATCTGCTGGAAGAGCATATCGACGTGGGCATACGCATTGGCGAGCTGGATGATTCAACGCTGGTGGCGCAACCGGTGGGTAGCGTGCGGCGCATGGTCGTGGCCAGCCCGGCATATCTCAAGCGCCATGCCGTTCCCAAACACCCGAGAGACCTGCTCAAAGCCAACTGCGTTCGCTTTTCCGCTGGTGCTGGCCCGTGGTGGACGTTTTATGAAGACGGCAAACAATTCACAGTGCCGGTGATGGGCAATCTTGAATTCAATCACGTCGCACCGGCAGCCGAAGCATGCTTGGCGGGGCTGGGTTTCGGCATGTTTATCTCCTACCAAGTCGCGCAGCACATTGCGCAAAAGCGATTGCGGGTCGTGTTGGCCTCGTATGAACCGCCTCCGCGACCGATCCATGTCGTCTATCCCCACGCACGGCTCCTGCCCGCGCGAACAAAAGTATTTATTGAAGCGATAAAACAGGAGCTAAAAGATTTGCAGCTGATGGCGTAAGTGTTGTGGATTTCGTACAGGGGGAACAGAGGCGAATAGCACTTACTAAAGCGGTTCCGTGCTTAACGTTAGCGAATTCCAAAAAGGTGACATTAGGCACACGCCGGATTAAAATGTATGCATGAAGCCATTCCGCTGGAATCACGTCAAAAACGAAGCGTTGAAAATTGAGCGCAGCATTTCGTTCGAGGAAATTGTGTTGGCAATTGAAGCGGGTGGTTTGCTTGATGAGTTGAAACACCCTAATGCGGGAAAATACCCAAATCAATCCGTTTTAGTTGTTGCGCTTGATGAATATGCCTACTTGGTGCCTTACGTTGAAGAAGCGGATTACTATTTTTTGAAAACGATTATTCCAAGCAGGAAAGCGACCAGAGACTATTTGCAGAAGGAGTAAGCCAGATGAAAAAACTTGATAAGTTTGAAAAGGATGTTTTGAGCGATTACGAAAAAGGCGCGCTCAAATCTACAGCGCCTTCAAAGGCTAAATTGGCTAAATTCAAAGCTGCTGCCACCGCCACCTTTCTCAAGGAAAAGCGCGTCAATATTCGTCTTACCACCCCAGATTTGATGGATATTCAAGCGCGCGCACTTGAAGAGGGTATGCCGTACCAGACTTTAATAGCCAGTGTGCTGCATAAATTTGTCGCTGGGCGGCTTGTTGAGCAGTCGTCGAGCCTGACCCCTCGCTCAAGCGGTCTCCCGCGCAAGAGAGGGCTTACTTAGCTTTGTAGGCTGCTTACTTATGGTTGCGCTAAAGTTTGTAAGAAATAAGCCAATCCCCCGCAAGCCAATAAAAATATCCCCGTCTGCACCCACGCCCAAACCAGAAACACGCGCCCATGGTGTGCGTTGGGGTGGTTCGAGAGCAGGTAGGGGCGGCCATCGCGTGGCTGGCGCATCAGGTGTAGGCCGTCATGGTCGGCATCGATTTGCAGGGTGGCTTTGATTTCCGTTAGCGCGGTTTGGCGTGCGTGTTCCCACTCATCTCCATCCAGATCGCCGTCCTGATTGGTATCGAAGCGCGCCAACAGCGCTGGTCTATCGCGCTTCCAGGCTTCGAGCAATTCATTCAGCATGCGTTTGGCGCCGGGATGACGGGTGGGGTCGGCGAGGGTTGCGAACTCGCCCAAGGTGTGCAGCACATCATCTTCCAGCAAGAGATATTCGGTGTATTTGCGTTCGCCTTCGGTCCAGGTGTTTTTGTGTTGTGAGATGATTTCCGCGCCAACCGGATCGACAAGACAGGTGCCGCAGCCGTCATGCATGAGAAACGCTGCGTGGCTGATTTCATCCAGCTCAGTTTCCCATTCGTTGTAGCGCTTCACGCGCACGATGCAGTGAAACCATAGGCAGGGCGTATGTGATAACAAACTATCGAGTTGATTTGTGCCGATGGGGCGCAGCTGTCCGCTGAGCTCGACTAAGCCTTGTGCGGCAGTTGCGATATTCGATGCGGGCGTGTCCTGGATGAGACGGTAGCGGTGGTAGTTGGCGCGCCACGCAAGCAGGCTGGCGAGGGCGAGGGCAGCCATGGAGCCGGCCCATGCAGCGGAATTTTCCAAGTGATCGGCCAGCATGCCGCCCACCATGGCGATAGGCAGGATCGCGGCGTTATACCACGATCCCATCCAGGAATCATTGGTGCTGCTGCGTAATGTGTTGAAGGAAAAGCGCATGAACTTTTCCGGCGGGGGGGTTAGAGCTTCAGCGTTTGTCCGATGGGCATGACTTGGAGCTTGGTCTTTACGCTACGCTTTCGCAGCGCGGCGTTGAAGGCGTCGGGTGTGCCTTGCAATACGGGAAAGGTGCCGTAGTGCATGGGAATCACGGTCGTGGGTTTTACCAACAGCACAGCCTCTACTGCGCGCTCTGGCCCCATGGTGAAATGCCCGCCAATGCAAGCGAGCATCACGTCCACTTTGTGAAATTTTGAGATCAGCGCCATGTCTGAGAACAAATCAGTGTCGCCGGTGTGATAGATCGTCGGCCCGTTTTTCACCGCAATCAAAAAGCCGCCGGGATTGCCGCCGTCGTGCATATCTTTACCGTCTTCGGTCGTGACCGATGAACTATGCACTGCGGGGATGAAAGTAATTTTGACTTCGCCATCCAGCAGGTTTAATTCGCCACCGAAATTGCCCTGGGTATCAAAGCCCATCTGTTCTTTGGGGAAGTCGCCGTAGGTAGTCATGCCTTTGCCAAGATCGAAGGTGCTGACTAAGCGCGCGCCAGTTTTTTTTGCGATAGCTACGCTGTCGCCGACATGATCGCCGTGGCCGTGGGTGAGCAAAATCAGATCGGCCTTATCCAATCTTGCCAGATCGTCTTTGCCATTTTTGTTGGCCGGGTTAGTGAGCCAAGGGTCGATCATCAAAATTTTGCCATTGGGCGTTTTGAGTTTGAACGCGGAATGGCCATACCAAGTCAGCTCGGTATTCCCTGCCGCCAAAGCATTCGCACCTAGTAGCGTTGCGGTGAAAAAAACAAAAATAGATAGGGCGCGCATGGGGCTCTCCAGCAAAATTTATTTGCGGTCGTAAATCACGAAATGGTAGTCGAAGCCGTTTGGACCTTCGGTGTGGCGTTTGTCACGCGCAGTTTCATTCCACTGGCTTTTATCAAATTCGGGAAAAAAGGCATCGCCATCGAACACGCGCTGAATCTCGGTGAGATAAATTCGGTGCGCGATGGGCAAGGCTTGACGATACAGCTCTGCGCCGCCGACAAAAAACACCTCGGCATCACCATGGCTCACGGTGAGTGCGGTATCGAGCGAATTTACCGCGAGGCAGCCGGGCACAGCGTAATCTGCATTGCGCGTGACGATTACTGTGTCACGACCAGGCAGGGGCTTGCCGATGGAGTCGTAAGTTTTACGCCCCATTACGATGTGATGCCCCATGGTCAGTGCTTTGAAGTGTTTGAGGTCTTCCGGCAACTGCCAGGGCAGGGTATTGCGGATTCCGATGGCGCGGTTGGACGCCATGGCCGAGATAATTGAGATACGTGAATCGCTCATACAGCCACCGGTGCCTTAATCGCGGGATGCGGGTCGTAACCCTCCAGCGTGAAGTCTTCAAATTTAAAATCGAAAATATTGGTTATGGCTGGGTTGATGCGCATCGTGGGCAGTGCGCGCGGCGCGCGCGCGAGTTGTTCGCGTGTTTGGTCCATGTGGTTCGAGTAGAGATGCGCATCGCCCAGAGTATGGACGAAATCACCCACCTTTAAGCCGCACACTTGCGCCACCATCATGGTGAGCAGCGCATAGGACGCGATGTTGAACGGCACACCGAGAAAAATATCCGCACTGCGCTGGTATAGCTGGCAGGAGAGCTTGCCGTCGGCGACATAAAACTGAAAAAAAGCATGGCAGGGCGGTAATTTCATTTTGTCGATCTCGCCCACATTCCAGGCCGAGACGATAAGGCGGCGTGAATCGGGCGTGCGTTTGATCTGGTCGATCACTTGCGTGATCTGATCGATATGGCGGCCATCGGCGGTGGGCCAGGAGCGCCATTGGTAGCCATAGACCGGGCCAAGGTTACCGGCTGCGTCTGCCCACTCGTCCCAGATGGTGACCTTGTTGTCTTGCAGATATTTGATGTTGGTGTCGCCCTGCAAGAACCACAATAGTTCATGCAGAATCGAGCGCAAGTGGCATTTTTTGGTAGTGACTAGCGGGAAGCCCGCGCTTAAATCGTAGCGCATTTGGTAGCCGAATACCGAGACCGTGCCGGTGCCGGTGCGGTCGGATTTTTGGTGGCCGTGTTCCAGTACGTGTCGCATCAGGTCTAGGTATTGGCGCATGGGTTCTTGTGTGTATTTAAGGGTTGAGCGCTAAGGATTGCGCGCTGTGAGATTGCCGGAAGCGTTCGCCTGCCTCTTGTAAGCGCCTATTGTAGGCGTTCCCAAAGGCCAGATCAAAATCCTGATTGTCTTGCACGGCTTGGAGAAATTCTTGAAACTGTGTTTCAGATTCTTGGCGCAAAAAATTTACGAATAACAAGGCCTGTCGGTAGAAAATGAAGATGTCCATGCCCCAGTGGTCAGCGGTGTGGCGTTTAGTGCTTCTGTCGCGTTGTTCTGGCGCAAATACTTTGCCTTCGCGCAGTGCGGCGATGGCCTGCTCATCTGAGGCGTAATCGGCACCGCCGCCATGGGCGGCATAGGCAGCCAAGCCCTCGTGAAACCAAGCGGGAACCGTGGCGGTGTAATGGCCGATTTGTTGTCCCAAGTGCAGATGCGAGAGCTCATGCGCGAGAATGCTCGGCAGACGGTGCGCTTCGCGCCCGAACAGTTGCGGCGCAAGGAATACGCGATTATCCGGCACAGTTGCGGCGCTGATATTCGGTGTACGCACGTTGCGTTTGAAGCACTCGGCCGTGCCGCACACATGCACCGTCACTTCGCCTAGAAAAGCGCGGCCATGCGCGGCCTCTACTTGCTGAATTGCGCTGGGCAAGAATGTGGCGACTTGGGCAGCGGCCTCTTCTGCGCCCGGCTCATAGCGCACGCGATGATCGGCGGCAAGCGCTTGAAACGGAGTTGTAACGCTCTGCGGTAAAGTGGCGCAGGCAGAGAGAAGAAGGGTCGCGCTGAGCGCGTAGAAAAGTTTCAACATAATTCCACGCTAAGAAAAAAAGATGCGGCTTAATTAATCAGCCATCCGTTGCCAATGCCCATCGACTAAGCCCTCTAGTGGGCGGAAGCGCACCTTATAGGCCATCTTCGGGCTGTCTGCGATCCAGTAGCCCAGATACAGGTAGGGCAGGCGAAGTGCTCGGCAGCGCTGGATTTGCCACAGCACGTTATACGTGCCGAAGCTGGCTTGTTCGATGGCTGGGTCGAAAAAAGTATAGACAGCAGAGAGGCCGTCGTTGACCACATCGACCAGACTTACCATGCGAAGCACATCGTTTTCGCGGAATTCAACTAAATTGGTCGAGACGCCGCTCTCTAATAAAAACTGACGATACTGTTGCTGGTCATCTTGATCCATGCCCCCGCCTGGGTGACGCTGGCTTTGGTAGCGGCGATAGAGCTCAAAGTGCTCTTGCTCGAAGCGTAGCGGCAGCATGTGGTAGCTCATGTTTCCATGGCGCTTGAGGGCGCGGCGCTGGGTGCGGTTTGGATCAAACTCATCCACGATCAGCCGCACCGGCACACAGGCACGACAGCGGTCGCACAAGGGCCGATACACATATGCGCCGCT
The DNA here is from genome assembly GCA_043750335.1 of Betaproteobacteria bacterium. Lineage (GTDB taxonomy): Bacteria > Pseudomonadota > Gammaproteobacteria > Burkholderiales > Thiobacteraceae > RBG-16-58-11. Next base: position 18,151 of record JAYVBU010000066.1, read on the forward strand.
GCGACGAAAGCCGAGCTTGATGAGATCGCTATACACTTCGGCGGTGATGAGGTGGCTGGGCGTCGCAACTTGAGAGCGCGCCATGCGCCCCGTTAAATAGCTGCACGAATATGCAGAGGTGAGATAGAACTGTAGCTTGTGCGCAGGAAAGTCGTTATGCATCCGCGTTCAACTCCAATTTAATATCCGGGTCAAAGCGCCATGGCTTGGGCGCTGGCGAATATTGTATCAGCTTGGATACCCGCCGCATGAAGTCACAGCGCCGGATTTCGCGCGCGCCGAACGTACTTAAGTGCGCGGTTTTCATCTGGCAATCGATCAGGCCGAAGCCCCAGCGCCGCAACTGCCAAGCCAAATGTACAAAGGCAATTTTGGAAGCGTCAGTGACGTCTGTAAACATTGATTCGCCATAAAACATCCGCCCCAGTGCAACGCCATATAAACCGCCAGCCAATTTACCATCTATCCAGGTTTCAGCCGAGTGGGCGATGCCCATCTCGTGTAATTGCGTGTAGGCCTCAATCATCACGGGTGAAATCCAGGTACCACTTTGGCCGTCGCGCGGCTGCGCGCAGCCCTGCATCACACGCGTAAACACGGTATCGAGCCGCACCTCGTATTCGCGATTGCGAATAACTTTTTTGAGCGAGCGGCAGACTTTTAGTTCATTGGGAAACAGCACCATGCGTGGATCAGGGCTCCACCACAACACCGGTTCGCCTTCGTTAAACCAAGGAAAGATGCCGTGGGAATAAGCCTCGATTAAACGCGGTGGAGTGAGATCAGCACTCGCCGCCAATAAACCATTTGGCTGCTTAAGCGCTTTACTGAGAGGGGGAAGCGGGTCGCTTGGCTCAAGCCATGGGATCATGCAAAAATTTTATCAGCTTGCGCGGGGAGCCCGCGCATTTTTTTGATTCGTGCAACGCGCTCACTCTGTCCGTACGCGTTTGAGACGCGTCAATCTAAAGTATGGTCCGAGCATTGCTATGAGTCGTCTGGCGTGTTGAGTACACGAATATTGGTCATTCTTGACTAGGAGGCGAGGCCGATCTCCGGCACCAAAAGAAAAGGCCATCTGAGGATGGCCTTTTCTTTAAAACTGGTGCGCCC
>JAYVBU010000067.1:0-19221 GCA_043750335.1 Betaproteobacteria bacterium
AGGCGCATGTCGGTCAAGCATAAATCGTAACGACGGGTCTTGAGCAGCTCGATGGCCGCGCCGACCTGCATCGCGCGCTGCGACTCAAGCCCCATGCGGAGCAGCGTCAGTTCGAGCAGCTCCAGGATATCGGCTTCGTCATCAACGATTAAAACAGTAGGGGCAGCATTCAGTGCCGTACGCGCGGGGGGTTTCAATTCAACGCTCCTTTGCCGCTGAGGCGGAATTGCCCGCCGCTTGCGGTTTCGATGTAATCCAAGGCTGCGCTGTTGGCTTCTGCGAGCTGGCGCGCAATATACAAGCCCAGGCCAGTGCCGGTGCTCTCGGTGGTGAAGAAGGGTTCGAACAATTGCGCTTGAATGATGCCAGATACGCCGGGGCCATCGTCGATCACGTCCAACTGTATTGCCTGCTCTGCATCGCCTTGATTCGCTAGCAGACGGATGCTGCCGTGTTTTTTCTGGCAATGACGCAAGGCGTTGCGACACAAATTCCAAAGTATCTGGTGTAAGTGCAAGCGATCAAAATAAAGCTTCAACGCGGGGTCGGCTTCGAGCGCGACCACGCCTAGCGCAAGCTGCTCGGACTGGCTGAATTCCTGGCGGAAGGTTTCCAGAAATGCGGCTAAATGAATCGCCTCGGGTTGGCCGCGATCCTTGCGGTTAAGTTGCAGGATATCTTGCACCATGCGATCCAGGCGAAAGGTGTTGTCATGAATAATTTCAAGCAGGCGCTTTTGCGTTGCATCGAACGTTTCTTCCTCTTGCAGCAACTGCGTGGCATGGCCGATAGCACTCAAAGGATTGCGAATTTCATGCGCGATATTCGCCGTGAGGCGACCTAAGGCCGCCAGCTTGAGCTGCTGTGCTTGGGCCTGCAAGCGGCTTAAATCTTCTAAAAATATGACCGCGCCAAAAGAGCGCTTATCCCCGATGGGAGTGATGCGCGCGCGAAAAGAACGATTGCCGCCTGGGGTGCGTAACGGCAGTACACTGATATCACCTGATTCACGCCATGCCGCGAGATGCTGGGCCAGGGTATGCGAAAATTCATCCATTGCCACCTCGCCACGCCGCCCTTTCATCTTACCCAATAGCCGCTCCGCCTGGGCATTGAGTTGGCGCACACGATTGTCGCCGTCCACCACGATCACTCCGTCTTGCATATCCTGAATCACCAGCCGGTTGACTGCATCCAGATTGGCGAGATCGACGCGTTGGCGCTGTGCAATCGCCTCACTCGCGGTCAAACGTTTGGCCAACACATAGGCCACACCGGCGACCGCGAAATAGGCAATCGACAGTAAGCCTGCTTGCAAGTAGCCGCCGCTCTCGGCGTGGGTGAGTGAAAAATAGGTTTGTTGCAGCAATACGGTGATGGTGGCCACCGCAGCATGAAACATGGCCAGCTGCCCGCGCGAAATCAAACTGGAAGCGGCCAAGGTCACCAATATCAATAGCCCTAACCCGCTAGCGATGCCGCCGCTGCTGTACATCAGCACCGCGATCAACAGAATATCGGCGATAACTTGTACTGAAAGCTGAAGATCAAAACGCGGCCAGCGCAATTGAATCGTGAACACCACACCCACGCAGAACAATATGTAGAACAAGCTAGCGAGTACATACAGATTGGGGGCGAACGTGCCAAACGCATTGCGCCCACTGAGCAAAAGATGCGCGAGCAGCAAAACAAGCGCCGCGATGATGCGGTAGAGATTGAAATATTGCAACGAGCGCCAATAGGTATTGGCGATATGGGCCGGGTATTGCGACAGGCGCTCCGGCGCTTCGCCGGGGAGCGCGCTTAGCGCCGCGCCGACATTATGACTGGCGGATTCGACGGTGTTCATCGCCGCAGAAATATTCTCCGCGACTAAAGATAGCCTCGGTCTGCGGCACGTTTACGCCGCAATGGACACAGCGCACCATGTTTTCGGCAACGGGCGGCTTAGCGCTCGACGTTGGGCCGCGCAGGTTCCGAAAGTATTTTTTCAGGAGAATGTAAATGATGAGTCCACCGATCAGGATGGACAAAAATTTGCTCATGCAGGGCTCCGCACGCGGTTTTGACGCCGCATCATAGCATGGGAAAAGACGGGGAAATCCCCAGAAAAAAACCAAAATTGGTCGGGGTGAGAGGATTCGAACCTCCGACTCCTGCGTCCCGAACGCAGTACTCTACCAGGCTGAGCTACACCCCGATTCCAGCTTGCTTAACGCGCCTTACTTAATGATTGCGCGTCACCGAGAAAGCCGCTAATTCTAACAGCGTTTGCTTGTAATTTGAATCCGCCAGGTGTTGGATCGCGGCGCACGCCATCTCCACTTCGCGCAGCGCTTGGTCGGCAGCGTATTTCAAAGCGCCGGTAGCGTGAATGGCTTCGAGCACTTGAGAAAAATCCTCCAAGCCACCCTGTTCAATGGCGCTGCGAATCAGCGCGGTCTGTGCGGGTGTGCCATGCTGCATGGCATAGAGCAGCGGCAAAGTAGGCTTGCCCTCGGCCAGATCGTCGCCCAGATTTTTGCCGGTGTCTGCGTGGTTGCCAGAATAATCCAGTACATCATCAACCAATTGAAAAGCCGTGCCCAAGTGCATGCCATATTGCGCCATGGCGGCTTCGTCTGCCTCCGAGGCCGCGCCTAATATCGCGCCCAGGCGCGTGGCCGCTTCAAATAATTTGGCAGTCTTAAAACGAATCACCTGCAAATAGCGCGCTTCATCGACATCAGGATCATTGCAGTTGAGCAGTTGCAGCACTTCGCCCTCGGCAATGGTGTTAGTGGCATCAGCCAGCACTTGCATGACGCGCATCTGGTTCACGCCCACCATCATTTGAAATGCGCGTGAGTAGAGAAAATCACCCACCAACACGCTGGCCGCATTGCCGAACAGGGCGTTGGCGGTTTGCCGCCCGCGCCGCAGATTGGATTCATCCACTACGTCGTCGTGCAACAACGTGGCGGTATGGATGAATTCCACCACCGCCGCCAATTCATGATGTTGTGTGCCGCGATAACCAAACGCGCCTGCCGAGAGCAACACCAGCGCAGGACGCAAGCGCTTGCCGCCGCTGCCGATGATGTATTCCGACACCTGACGGATTAACACCACTTCTGAATGCAAACGCGCCCGGATCACTGCGTCCACGTGCTGCATATCCGCTTCAATGACTGCTCTGATTTGTTCCAGCTGCACGAATTATGACCAAAAATGCAAAGCGGTAATGGTAGGTAGCCTAGCCAGCCGGGTCAAGGCAAACCGTCCGCGCCGATGCTAAATGTCTTTCAGACGGCGCGTTCGACTCTGAAAGCATTGGCAAAAACCCGATAAAATTGCTAAGCTTCATCAACTTAGGCGTCCCCCCCTCGCATGCGCCGATTATTCATCTTCATCGGATTTCTCTGCCTCCTGTCCGTTCATGCACAGGGTTTGGCTGCTTCACCTCCGCTCAACGCTTTCGCCCCGCCCCATCCCGTTCTGACTGTTACCAAAAAAATAGCATCCGTGTCGTCTATGACGTTAAATACGATGTGTGGGATGCCGGTATCGGCAAGGACTGGACTGCCGACAACGTGATACCGGGCGTGACACTGGTGCATGACGCCTACACCTGCTTCATTGATTTGCAACAACAGGGCTACGCCTACATTCGTTTTTAAGCTGAGGAGATTCACATGGAACTGCAAGGTACTTTGCAAATGACCGCCGGCGGCATCACGCTGGATAACTATATGCTGCTCTTACTCATGGTGATGATAGTCACGGGCATTCTGGGCGGCTTGGCGAATTATTTCATGAGCGTTAAGACCGGCAATGCGGCCGGAAAAGAAATGGTCAAATATGCCTTGCTGGGCATCGTGGCCGCGCTTACCGTGCCGCTATTCCTGTATATGATTTCAAGCGATTTGCTCGCGGCGGCTAAATCGCGCCCAATCGAGCTGTTTGTTTTCGCCGGGTTCTGTTTGTTGTTCGTGCTATTCTCACGCCTGTTTGTCGAGAGCGCAGCAGCAAAACTCATACAACATCCCCGCCCACTCCGTCGCCCAGATTAAGCCGCGCACTCATCAAAAGGAGGCCCTATGGAAAACGCTGCTACCCCTACCGCCCTTTTCGATAGCTACATGCTGGCTATCTTGGGCATCATGATTGCCATGGGCTGGCTCGCCGGCATCGCCAATTTTTTCTTGAGCGAGCACGAAGGCGAATCTTCCATGCGCATGCTGCTTAAATTCGTTTTGCTGGGTATTGTGGTTGCGCTTACCGTGCCACTGTTCCTCAACATGGCCTCCAGCAACTTGATCGAGTTTGGGCGCACTCGACCCAACGCACTTTTTATCTTTGCCGGTTTTTGTTTGATTTATGTTCTGCTCTCGCGCGTCTTGTTTGAAAGCATCGCGCACAAGCTGCTGCAATTCGGACAGAAACAGACGGAAGGCATCGCTATCGGTACACCGCGTTCACCCGAAGATTTTTTTCGCGCAGGCCTCTCCGGAACCGATCTCGAAATCATGCGCGCCGTAGCGCAGGGCGGTTCGGTGTATGACAATCTGTCCGGCTTGGCAAGCGAGATCATTCCTTCCAAAGAATTTGTGAACGACCGGTTGGTGCTGTTACGGCAACTGGGCTTATTGGAATTGCGCGCTAACGAAAAAAATATTTTGCACATGTGCTTGTCCTCAGCGGGATCGCAATTATTGTCCGAAGTCAGCAATAGTGGCCACGCGTAACGCTAGACGAGAAAGATCATGGAACCATTAAAAAACGATTTAGAGCAGCAGCTCCACGCCGCGCAATTGGGCGAGACACCAAGCGAGGTGTTTATGAAGCAGCTCTTGGCCTCGCATGTTTTTATGCCAGTCAAGGATGAAGGCACGGTGAATGGCATTCAACGCTCGACCCGCGCGCAGCCACTGGTGGTGCAAGACGAGACGGGGGCCAGCGCCTTGATTTTATTCACTAGCCCGGATCGCGCGAAACCTTTCATGGAACACTACCCGGACTTCAAAGGTGGGCTGCTTACCGAATTTACCTGGGTGTTGGAAAAAATGGAGACGGGCTTCGGTATTCTCATCAATCCCGGCGACGAGCTGGGGATCGACATCGACCCGGATTTAGTTCAACAATTGGTCGAGAGCGCGGCGCGACCCAATTAAGCAATTTCTACATGCCGGGCAGCATGCCCTTCATGCCGCGCATCATTTTACCCATCCCGCCCTTTGAGAAGGTTTTCATCATCTTCTGCATTTGCTCGAACTGATTCAGTAGCCGATTTATTTCCTGCACCTGCACACCCGCGCCCGCAGCAATGCGGCGCTTGCGCGAGGCTTTGAGCAAGGCGGGATTGCGCCGCTCGGCCGGGGTCATGGAGTTGATGATGCCCTCCACCCGGTTCAGCGCTTTGTCATCAACCTGCTTGCCCTGTGCGGCTTGCGCCAGATTGCCCGGCAGTTTGTCCATGAGCGCGGAGAGCCCGCCCATTTTTTGCATTTGCTGTAATTGCGTTTTGAAATCTTCCAGATCGAAGGCTTTGCCGGACTTGAGCTTTTTCGCCAAGCGCGCCGTTTCAACGTGATCGACTTGGCGTTGCGTCTCCTCGATCAGGCTCAGTACATCGCCCATGCCGAGAATGCGCTGTGCCATGCGGTCGGGGTAGAACGGCTCCAGGCCTGTGGGCTTTTCTGACACACCGGCGAATTTAATCGGCTTGCCGGTCACCTGCCGCACGGACAAGGCCGCACCGCCACGCGCATCACCGTCAAGCTTGGTCAATACGACACCGGTTAAAGGCAGAGCATCGCCAAAAGCCTTGGCGGTATTCACCGCGTCCTGGCCTTGCATGGCATCTACCACAAACAAAGTTTCGATTGGATTGAGCTGCGTGTGCAGGGCTTGGATTTCTGCCATCATCGCAGCGTCAATCGCCAGCCGTCCGGCAGTATCGACAATCATCACGTCGTAGTATCGCGTCTTGGCGTGGATGAGTGCAGCTTGGGCGATATCGAGCGGCTTGTCGCTCTGCGCTTCAAAAAAATCGACTTCCAAAGCCGTGCCAAGTTGGCGCAATTGTTCGATTGCTGCGGGGCGATAGACATCACAGCTTACCAGCAGGACTTTCTTCTTTTGCTCTTTCAAGCGCAGCGCCAGTTTGCCGCACGTCGTGGTTTTACCCGCGCCTTGCAGACCCGCCATGAGTATGATCGCTGGCGGCGTAGTGGCGAGATTTAGCCCTTCTTGGGTCGAGCCCATCAACGCGGCTAGCTCTTCGTACACCACTTGCACCAACGCTTGGCCGGGGGTGAGGCTGCCGATCACGTCGCGCCCCAGCGCGCGCGTTTTGATGTGTGCAATAAAATCGCGCACCACCGGCAACGCCACATCGGCTTCGAGCAACGCCATGCGCACATCGCGCAGCGCGTCTTGAATATTGTCTTCCGTCAAGCGCGCCTGTCCACGCAGTTGCTTGATGACGCCGGTCAGGCGTCCGCTGAGATTGTCGAACATAGGAGTTTCTTTGCTGCGTTATAATGCGTTTTTGCCAAACGCTATTTTACCTCATCCATGCCCGGCCCCTTCTCCTATTCCTTCACCGCCCTGCTTTATGCCGCTTTGGCAATTGCGTTCTGGCGCGCGAATTGGGCAGACGACCAACCCGCAACGACGCGCTGGCAACCTTGGGCGCGCACCGCCATTTTGCTTCCGCTCGGATTGCATGCCTGGTTATTGATTAGTGGCAGTTGGGGCGCGCATGAAATGTCGATTGGTATAGGCCATGCACTCTCCGCCATCGTCTGGTTGGTGTTGGCGGTGTATGGGCTGAGCAGCCTGCGCTACCCGGTGGATGCCTTGAGCGCGGTGATCTTGCCCATTGCCGCAGTGGCGGTTTTATTACCCCTGCTCTTGCCGGAACGTCCGGTGCAACTCACGACTTCCCCCCTTTTGTTGACGCACTTGGCCTTGGCATTTCTGGCATATGCCCTGTTTACCATCGCCGCGCTACACGCCGGCGTTATGTCGCTGTTGGAAACGCGCCTGCATACCCACGCCATTCATGCTTCCGCAGCCAAGTTCCCGCCACTACTAACGCTGGAAAAATTGCTGTTTAACATCATCGGCATCGGCTTTGCCTTGCTCACACTCGCCTTGGTCAGCGGCATCCTATTTTCCGAGCAAGTTTTCGGTAAGCCGTTTTCCTTTGCTTACTTCACCCAGCACAAGACCGTATTCGCGCTCTTATCCTGGCTGATTTATGCGGGCTTGCTCTGGGGTCGTCGAAGCTACGGCTGGCGGGGTCGCACGGCGATTGCTTGGTCGCTCACCGGCTTTGCCATGCTGGTGCTGGCCTATCTTGGCAGCAAAGCGGTCTTGCAGTTCCTAGGGCGCTAGCGCCGTGGACGACATTCCGCTCAGTGCTCTGCTTATCGCACTCGCGATTTTGCTTGTGGTATCTGCATTTTTTTCCATTTCTGAAATTAGCATGATGTCGCTCAACCGCTACCGTTTACGACATCTCGTACAGCATGGCCATCGCGGCGCAAAAAAAACGGCAGACCTGCTAGCACAAACCGATAAGCTACTTGGCGTGATTTTGCTCGGCAACAATTTGGTCAACGCCATGGCAGCGGCCTTGGTTACCATTATCGCGGTGCGTTTTTTCGGCAATAGCGAGTTCGCGGTCACCATAGCGACACTAGCGGTCACGTTTTTGATTTTGGTATTCAGCGAAATCAGTCCCAAAGTGATGGGTGCGGCCTACCCGGAGCAGGTTGCCTTCCCCGCCAGCTACATCTTGAAGCCTCTGATCCGTCTGTTTTATCCCATCATCTGGTTCGTCAATTTGTTCGTGCAAGGCTTGCTACGGCTCTTGCATTTGCGTCCAAGTGAGGCGCAGGAACACAAAATCAGCATGCCGGAGCTACGCACTCTAGTAATGGAAGCCAGCGGCTTCATCCCTAAAAAACACCAAAGTGTGCTGCTCAACCTGTTTGAGCTCGAAACCATTACGGTGGACGATGTGATGACGCCACGCAGCCAAATCGAGGCGATCAACATCGAAGCAGACGAAGAAACAATTTGGCGTCAGCTCACCACTAGCCACCACACACAACTCCCTGTTTATCAAGGTGAACTTAACAATATTATCGGGATTGTGCATACGCGCAAGGTATTGCATCAAGCGCAAGGAGAGCACATTACGCTGGCGTCCCTCAAGCAAATCCTGCGGGAGCCGTATTTCATACCTGTGGGCACGCCATTGTTAACCCAGCTGCAAAATTTCCAGGAAAACCAGCGCAGGTTCGCGATGGTGGTGGACGAATATGGAGAATTACAAGGCTTAGTGAAAGTTGAAGACATTTTAGAAGAAATTGTAGGCGAGTTCACCACACGTTCGCCCCTGCATTCGGCCAATTTCCGCACTCAGGAGGATGGCAGCTGGCTGATCGACGGCAGCAGCTCCTTACGCGAACTGAATCGTAAGCTCACCACACAGTTTCCTTTAGATGGCCCTAAGACGTTGAACGGATTGGTTTTAGAGTATTTTGAGGATATCCCAGAGGCAGGCACCAGCTTCCGTATAGCTGACCACACCCTGGAAGTCGTGCAAACTCAAGACCGGGTGGTGAAGGTGGTGCGTCTCTACCCCTTAACACCACGCGCAGAGATTACCAGAACGTAAGCCAGATTCGCCTTTACAAACAGGGTAGTCAACGGCATTATTGACGTAATTTATTAAGGACTTATAAGCTCCTACCTCCATGGTTGCCGCTACCAACACCACGAGTCTCTCAGCACTTGCCCGCACCTTGGTGCAGCATGGCAAGCTGCTTGAGCAGGAAGCAGAAGCCATCCAAAGCCAAGCTAACGCCTCCAGCATCGGCTTCGTCTCGCAACTTATCCTCTCGCGCAAAATGAATGCGTTGGATGTCGCGCAATTCACCTCACAAACTTTTGGCTTCCCCCTGCTCGACCTGAATGCGGTCGATACCGAACATCTTCCGCAAGATTTATTGCCCGGCAAGTTAATGCAGGAGCGCCGCGTTTTGGGCTTATTCAAACGCGGCACGCGTTTGTTTGTCGCCATGTCCGACCCCACCAATGCGCAGGCGCTAGACGAAATTAAATTCCAGACCAGCATGGTGGTTGACCCCGTGGTGGTGGAAGACGACAAGCTCAGCAAACTAGTGGAAAAAGCGGGCGTATCCGCCGCCGATAAGTTGGACGAGTTGGTCGGCGAAGACATCGACATGGACATGCTCGAAGGTGATATCGAGCAGAAGCAGGACGAGGGTGGCCAAGCGGCAGATATCGACGATGCGCCCGTCGTAAAATATTTACAAAAAGTGATGCTCGACGCGATCAATTCCAACGTCTCTGACATTCACTTCGAACCTTTCGAAAAGTTTTACCGCATCCGCTATCGCATGGATGGCGTGCTGTACGAGGTCGCTAAACCACCGCTTGCCATCAAGGACAAGATCGCCTCGCGCATCAAGGTAATCTCGAAAATGGATATCGCCGAAAAGCGCATCCCGCAGGATGGGCGCATGAAATTGGTCATTTCCAAGACCCGCGCCATCGACTTCCGGGTCAGTAGCCTGCCCACGCTGTGGGGCGAGAAAATCGTCATGCGGATTTTAGATCCGTCCAGCGCACAATTGGGGATTGAGGCGCTTGGCTACGAATCCGCACAAAAGGAAGCCTTGTTGCATGCTGTGCAACGCCCTTACGGCATGGTCCTGGTGACCGGGCCGACCGGTAGCGGCAAAACCGTGTCCTTGTACACCTGCCTGAATATTTTGAATGTACCCGGCACCAATATTTCCACCGCAGAAGACCCAGCGGAGATCAACCTGCCCGGCGTCAACCAAGTCAACGTCAACGAAAAAGCAGGGCTGACTTTCGCTGCGGCGTTACGCGCTTTCCTGCGTCAAGACCCGGATGTAATCATGGTGGGCGAGATTCGCGACCTGGAAACTGCCGACATCTCGATCAAGGCCGCGCAAACGGGCCATATGGTGCTTTCGACCCTGCACACAAATGATGCGCCAACCACGCTGACGCGCTTGATGAATATGGGCGTCGCGCCATTCAACATTGCCTCATCGGTTATTCTAATTACCGCCCAACGTCTAGCACGGCGCTTGTGCAGCAACTGCAAAAAACCCCTGGATATTCCACGCGAAGCACTTTTGCGCGCAGGGTTCAAGGAAGCAGAATTGGACGGCAGCTGGCAGCCCTATGGCCACGTCGGATGTGATCTGTGCAAGGGAACCGGCTACAAAGGCCGGGTCGGTATCTACCAAGTGATGCCGATCACCGATGAAATCAGTCGCATCATTATGAAGAACGGCACAGCGGTCGATATTGCCGACCAGGCCAAACGCGAGGGCGTGAAAGATTTACGCCAATCCGGTTTATTGAAAGTGAAAGCAGGGCTGACCTCGCTGGAAGAAGTCGAAGCCGTGACCAACGAATAAGGGGTACTACCATGGCAGTCGCATCCGCAAGAAAGACCGTTAAAGCCGTCAAGGAATTTAACTTTGCCTGGGAAGGTTTGGACAAAAAAGGCAAAAAAACAAAGGGCGATATGCGCGCCAGCGGCGAAGCCTTAGTGAGCGCCACCTTGCGCCGTCAAGGCATCAATGTCACCAAGGTGAAAAAACAATCCACCTTCGGCAAGGGCAAAAAAATCACCGAAAAAGACATCGCGCTTTTTACCCGCCAATTTGCCACCATGCTCAAGTCAGGCGTGCCCTTGCTGCAATCGTTTGAAATCGTGGCCAAGGGTCATTCCAATCCCGCCGTATCGCAATTACTCATCGACATTAAAAACGATGTCGCCTCAGGCAGCAGCTTGGCGCAAGCCTTCAGCAAGCGGCCCATATACTTTGATGCGTTATTTTGTAATTTGGTCAATGCCGGCGAACAGGCCGGTATTCTGGATGGTGTGCTAGAGCGGCTCGCCTCTTACAAAGAAAAAATCATCGCCATCAAGAGCAAGATTAAATCCGCCCTGTTTTACCCGGCCGCGATCATGGTGGTGGCTTTCATTATTACCGCCATCATTATGATTTTTGTGATCCCGACCTTCAAAGATTTGTTCAAAAGTTTCGGTGCCGATCTCCCTGGGCCGACGCAGGTCGTTATCGCGATGTCGGATTTCTTCGTTTCGTATTGGTGGGCCATTTTCGGCATCGTCTTCGGCGGCGTGTGGTTTTTCTTCTACACCTGGAAGCGCTCCAAGAAAATGCAAGACTCGGTCGACCGCCTCTCGCTGAAAGTGCCGGTGTTCGGCGAATTGCTGGAAAAGAGCGCCATCGCACGCTGGTCACGGACATTGTCAACCATGTTTGCTGCGGGCGTACCGCTGGTTGAAGCCTTGGATTCTGTCGCTGGCTCTGCGGGCAACCAAGTGTTTTATCACGCCACCAAACGCATTCAAGGCGAGGTCTCGACCGGCACCAACCTGACCGCAGCCATGCAAAACACCGATCTCTTCCCCAATATGGTGATCCAAATGGTGCAAATCGGTGAGGAGTCAGGCCAACTCGATTCCATGCTAAGCAAGGTTGCCGATTACTACGACCGCGAAGTGGACGACATCGTGGAACGCCTATCTGCCCTGCTCGAACCCATCATCATGGTGGTGTTGGGCACCTTGATCGGCGGCTTGGTGGTATCAATGTATCTGCCGATTTTCAAAATGGGCCAAGCGGTCTAAACGGAAACCACGGCATGTTTGCAGATTTACAGACGCTTGCCCAAGCGTCGCCGCCTTTCTTTGTGGGTGCAATCCTCCTGCTCGGTCTGCTCGTCGGCAGCTTCCTGAATGTCGTGATTTTGCGCCTGCCAAAAATCATGGAACGCGAGTGGCGCGCGTTTTGCGCCGAGCTCGCCGAGCAAGCAACGCCCGCAACCGAAACCTATAACCTCCTCACCCCGCGTTCGCATTGCCCATCTTGCTTGGGCCCGGTGCGCGCCATCGATAATGTGCCCGTGTTGAGTTATGTCTGGTTACGGGGGAAATGCCACCACTGCGGCACGCTGATTTCTCTACGCTATCCCATTATTGAAGCGCTCACCGGCGTAATTTCCGGCTATGTAGCTTGGCGCTACGGCGTGAGTTTCGCCACCCTGGCCGCCCTGCTGTTTTGCTGGGCCTTGATTGCGCTGACGTTCATCGACGCTGATACACAATTATTACCCGACCAGATTACGCAACCGCTGATTTGGCTGGGCGTACTCGTTAACCTGGGTAGCGTGTTCACCGACATTCACGCTTCGGTGATCGGCGCAGTCGCAGGGTACTTATCACTGTGGACCGTGTATTGGCTGTTCAAATTAGTCACCGGCAAAGAAGGCATGGGCTATGGCGACTTCAAACTGCTCGCTGCCATTGGGGCTTGGCTTGGCTGGCAGTTGCTACCACTGGTTATTTTGCTCTCGTCCTTGGTCGGCGCCATAGTTGGGGTAAGCCTCATTCTGTTCGCGCGTCATGAGCGTAGCCAGCCGATTCCCTTCGGGCCCTACCTTGCGGGGGGCGGTGTCATCGCCTTACTGTGGGGCAGGGACATCACCCAAGCCTATTTGAACTGGTTGCACTAAACCGGCTAAACAGGCATGACTTTCTGCATTGGTCTTACCGGTGGCATTGGATGTGGCAAATCCACCGTAGCCCAGCTTTTTGCCGAGTCGGGTATCGCGGTCATCGACACCGATGCCATTACACACACGCTCACCCAAGCAGGCGCACCCGCCTTCGATGCAATCATTCGGCATTTTGGTCCAAGCTATCAACTCAGCGATGGGGCATTGGATCGCGGAAAATTACGTACAAAGATATTTTCAGACGCCGACGCCAAACAAACCTTGGAGTCGATCTTGCATCCGCTGATTTACGCCGAAGCGCTAGCCGCAGTCAGCGTTGTCCGTACGCCTTATGCCGTCCTCGTAGTCCCTCTTTTGTTTGAAACAGAAAATTATCTCGCGCTGATTCAACGCAGCCTGGTCATAGATTGCACCGAACTCACGCAACGCTCGCGCACCATGGCGCGTAGTGGGCTGTCGGACACCGACGTGCGCGCCATCATGGCCCATCAATGTTCGCGCGAGACACGGCTGGCGCGCGCCGATGACGTTCTCTGCAACGAAAATGGCCTGGATGCCTTACGCCCGCAAATTGGCGCACTGCACGCGCTGTATTTATCCCTCGCCGCGCCAAGCGGCGCTAAGTCCTAGATTTTTCATCAAAATCCCTTCCAAGCTATTTGTATTTTTAGGGATTTTGGTCCAGAATAGCCCCATTTTGGCGGTTCGGAATCAGGCCAGTGATTATCTATGAATATCCTCTGAACGAGCGCGTTCGCACCTTGATGCGCATGGAGGATTTGTTCTCCAAGTTCGCGCATTTTGCCGAGCAGCAAGATGCGTTGGATCACCACGCCGCGCTGCTCTCCTTGTTTGAAATTCTCGAAGTCGCGCGCGGCGATCTCAAATCCGAGCTGATCCAAGAATTAGAACGTCAAAGACACACCCTCGAACCGCTGCGTAACAATCCTAGCGTCAAATCCGAGGCACTTGAAACAGTGCTGCACAATATCACTCGCACGGTTGCTCAATTACAAGAGCTATCTGGCAAGATTGGTCAACACCTGCGCGACAATGAATGGGTCATGAGCATCAAGCAACGCGCATGCATTCCGGGCGGAGTGTGCGAATTCGATGTGCCGTCCTACCACTACTGGCTCAGCCTTGACCCAGAAATCCGGCGCAAAAATTTAAACGAATGGATGGCGCCATTCGCCCCCCTCAATGGCGCGATCGACATCATCCTCAAAATTTTGCGCGATAGCGGCCAAGCGACGCTGCAAGTTGCCCTGCGTGGTGCCTATCAACAAATGGTTTCCGGGCGCGTCGCGCAAATGTTGCGCGTAGGGTTGGATGAAAATCTGCCGTGCTTTCCCGAGATCAGCGCCAACAAATACGCCATCAATATTCGTTTTACCGCGCTGGGCGGTCCCGCCCGCCCCAAAGTATGCGATACCCAGGTGGAATTCGATTTAACCCTTTGCTGCTTGTAAGCCGATGAAACCGCGCCTCGTAAATTGCCCGCATTGCAGCCAGCCCAGCCCCTACGATTCAAGCAATCCGTTTCGCCCTTTTTGTTGCGAGCGCTGCCGCTTGATCGACCTCGGGCAATGGGCCAGCGAATCCTACCGTGTGCCCCTGAATGAGGGGCCGGGCCCTGACGATATCCCCACAGAACCCGAACACTAATGTGTTTTTGGAGCTTTAATTCATGCGAAAATTTGCCCTAATTTTTTTATCCCTAGCACTGATACCGCTTAGTCACGCCGCCGACACCGTTACGGTGACGGACGCCTGGGTGCGGCTCCCCCCGCCCGGTGCTCAAATCGCCGCTGCATATCTCACCCTCAGCAGCAAACAAGTTCTTAGCCTGAGCCAAATCAGCTCGCCTGCCGCCGAAGCGGTAGAGATTCACACCATGTCCACCCGCAGTGGCGTGATGGAGATGCGCCAGCTCACCGAGCTAGAACTACCCGCTGGTAAATCGGTAAAACTTGAACCGGGCGGCCTGCATTTCATGTTAATCAATCTGAAAAAGCCGCTGAAGGAAGGCGATTCCGTACAACTGATGCTGAACTTCAAACAAGGCAAGCGCGCGTACGGCGCAAAAGGCATTACAGCCATGGTGAAAGCGGCGAAGTAAAAAAATTTATTGTGTTTGAAAAGCGAGCGTACGACGAACGCCGTCCACTTCAATCAGCATCGACCAATCTCGACGACCGCTCACACACGCGGGCAAAATAATGGTCGCGTGCCACTCCCCTGCAAGCTGCCGAACAAGCCGATAACGATTCAATCCCATCTCCATGCCCTGCATGTGCAGCTCGACATGTACTTCCTTCGCGCCGGGAGCGACGACCGTTAAAGCAAACGGTTTTAGCGAACTGGGGGGGCGATCAGTTTTAACCGACAGTGTTTGATCCAACATACATCCTTGAACCAGCGCAGCGCACATAAGCGGCGGCGCGTCTTGTTGCGCGCAAGCTGCCAGCACGATCAGGGGCAACAGTAGCGCGCGCATATCACCACGCCCCGCGCAACATCGCGATGCCATGCGCGCCCGATTGCCATGCTGTCTGCAGCGCATCTGACTGCATGCCGCCAATCGCGTAAATCGGCAAGGGGTAGTCGAGCGCAAGCGACTGCACCTGCTCCCAACCTAAGGTCTTCGCACCGGGATGCGAGTGCGTCGGCAATACAGCACCCAGCACAACATAATCAAGTTGAAGCCGCGCCGCGTGATCCATCTCTTGTCGCGTGTGGCAGGACGCGCCGCACCAGGCGACAGCGGGTCGATGCTCAATTTGCATGAGGTGCTGCGCGCTCAAGTGCACACCATCGACACCGCTTCGCGCGGCGAGCACCTCTGCACCATTGAGCACGACGCGCGCGCCGTAGGTGTGCGCGAGCCCCGCTACTCGCTGCGCGAACACCAGCAGTTCTGGTTCAGGCATTTGCTTCTCGCGCACTTGAATCAAGCGCAAGCCGCGCTGCAAGGCCGCCTCCACCTTGATTAAAAAGGGCTCAATGCCAAGCCCCCCCGCGTGGCTCACCCCCATCACCGGTGGCAAAGACAATCCGCGCAAAATCGGCCCATTGGCGGGCAACACCGGATTGACGCTCACCGACTCCGCACGTTCCCAAGAAAAAATCTGGCCCTCATACGGATGCGGCTCGCCCTGCCAAGCGGTGACACGATAAAAATGCAATTTGACCGATGCATGTGGATAGGTGAAATGTTGCGTCACCCAGGGATAAGCGCACGTGACGGCTATCCCCAGCTCCTCCTTCAATTCACGCGCCAAGGCATCTGTCACACGCTCATTCGGCTCTACTTTCCCGCCGGGAAACTCCCAGTATCCAGCATAGGGTTTACCTTCGGGACGACGCGCGAGCAAAAAGCAACCATCGGGCCGGGTAATCACAGCGACGGCAACATCGGTGATCTTGACTACGGAAGCGGTTGCGGCGCTCATCGGAAAAAACCACCCCGTAACCACGGATGCACACGGATAAACACGGATAAAAACATCATCGCCTGAGCAATAAGTGTTGCAGTTCGGTTTTGCTTTTCATCCGAGTGCATTCTGGCTAAAGTTTTTTTCTCATTAATTGCTGCCCCACCCAATCGCGCGCGAATTGCCACGCCACGCGACCACTGCGCGAACCACGCAACAGCGCCCATTGCAGTGCGGCATGTTGACGTTTTTCTGCGTCGTTCAGCGACCCGCCAAGCTGCGCCACCCAGTAGTCAGCGATGGCGAGATAGGCGTCCTGATCGAACGAATAAAACGACAGCCAAACGCCGAAACGCTCGGAGAGCGATACTTTTTCCTCTACCGCTTCGTCCGGATGTACTTCATTGCCCGCATGGCGCGTAGCGAGATTTTCGGCCATGTATTCCGGCATCAGATGTCGCCGATTTGAGGTGGCGTACACCAATAAATTATCCGAGGTAGAGGCAATTGATCCGTCAAGAATCGCCTTCAATGCCTGGTAGCCCGGCTCGTCAGCGCCAAAAGAGAGATCGTCGCAAAACAAAATAAAACGTTCGGGGCGACCGTAAATCAGATCGACGATATCTGGCAAATCGCCCAGATCGCGTTTTTCCACTTCAATCAGACGCAACCCTTTGGACGCGAATTGACTCAACACTGCCTTTACTAGAGAGGATTTTCCCGTGCCGCGCGCGCCGGAGAGCAGCACATTATTCGCCGGTTGACCCATCACAAATTGACGCGTGTTGCGTTCGATGATTTTCTTTTGCTCATCCACGCCGCGCAAATCAGCCAAGCGAATGCGATGCGGATGCGGCACTGGTTTTAAATAGCCACGGCCATGTTGCGTACGCCAGCGATAGGCGATAGCGGCTTTCCAATCCGGCGTCGAGACCGGTGCTGGCAAGTAAGTTTCTAAACGATCAATCAGCCCAGAAACGCGTGCCAATAAGTCAGCTTCGATATTCAGCATTGATCTTCACGTAATCGTAAGAAAAATCGCAGGTCCACACGGTGGCTGCCGCTTCGCCTCTATGCAATAAAACGCGCACTTGAATTTCTGCTTGCTGCATCACGCGCGCACCCTCTTCTTCGCGGTAGGCGCTGGCACGGCCACCGTTTTCTGCCACCAAAACATCGCCCAGAAAAAGCTGGAGCGCGGACACGTCCAGATCATCAATGCCGGCGTAACCGATTGCGGCGAGGATACGCCCCAGATTGGGGTCTGAAGCAAAGAAAGCCGTCTTAACCAAGGGCGAGTGCGCAATCGCATAGGCCACTGTGCGGCACTCCGCAATCGACTTTCCACCCGCGACCTGAATGGTCATGAATTTTGTGGCACCTTCACCATCTCGCACAATAGCTTGTGCCAAGTCTGCCGCCACTTCGGTCACGGCATCGCGCAGTACAAGATAATCGTCACCACTGCTGCTGGATACGCTCGCATCGCCCTTGCCTGTGGCGATCAGCACACACGCATCATTGGTCGATGTGTCGCCATCGACGGTAATGCAGTTGAATGAATGTTCTACGGCGTGCCGCAGCATCACTTGCAGCACCGCTTGCGGTACGGCGGCATCGGTGGCGATATAGCCAAGCATGGTCGCCATATTCGGATGAATCATGCCCGAGCCTTTCGCGATGCCCGTTATGGTGGCGACTTGGCCATTCACCGTAACTTGACGGGAAAACGCTTTGGGCACGATGTCGGTGGTCATGATGGCGTGCGCCGCATCAAGCCAATCGGCTTTACCCAAATTGCTCACACAAAATGGCAGACCAGCCAAAATTTTGGCGACGGGCAATGGTTCCATGATGACCCCAGTGGAGAACGGCAGCACTTGCTCGGGCTGACATCCGAGCATGTCTGCCAGCGCCCCGCACACTGTGCCTGCGCGTTGCAAACCCTCACCCCCCGTGCCGGCGTTGGCGTTACCCGTGTTAATCACGAGCGCGCGAATGGGATGCCCGGATGCCAAATGCTCGCGCGCCACGATGACTGGCGCGGCGCAAAAGCGATTTTGGGTGAACATCGCGCTCACGACCGCGCCTTCATCCAACGCGATCAGCAACAAATCTTTGCGCCCAGGTTTCTTGATATTGGCCTCGGCAATCCCCAACGAGACCCCTTTTACGGCGCTTAAATTTTCGCGTGTGGCAGGTATGAAATTGACAGGCATGAAGATGCTCTAACAGATTGAATGGGAACTCTATTGTACCCGATCACCACCCCCGCTCCGCATGCCTTGTGTTTGCCGTTTGAAATATGAAACAATGGTGTCAATTAACAAATTGAAGGATCGAGAATGATCGACCGCGATGGGTATAGACCCAATGTCGGCATCATCTTGTGCAACGCTAAAAACGAGGTTTTCTGGGGCAAACGGATACGCGAACATTCCTGGCAATTTCCGCAAGGTGGCATTGATAAGGGGGAATCCCCGGAACAGGCCATGTATCGGGAGCTGTTTGAAGAAGTGGGCCTACAGGCCCACCATGTTCAAATCCTGGGTCGCACCAAGAACTGGATGCGTTACGAGGTGCCGACGCATTGGATCAAGCGTGAGTGGCGCAGCAGCTATAAAGGCCAGAAACAAATCTGGTTTTTGCTGCGTCTGGTCGGACGTGACTGCGATGTCAGCTTACGCGCAAGCGGCCACCCAGAATTCGACGCTTGGCGTTGGAGCGAGTACTGGGTGCCGCTGGAGTCTGTGATTGAATTCAAGCGTGACGTATATCGCTTGGCGCTGAACGAACTAGCCACTTATCTCGACCGCGACCGACGCAGCACTCTGCACGGCGCAGAAAACACTTAAATCAACCGTGCGCCCCGTCGCCACGCCTAAAGACAGCTTAATGGTGTGCAGCTTTTAGCGCGGTGACAGGCTTCTGGGTGCTGTATCGCATCGTTCGCGCTTGGCTACGCTTATGCCACGGTAAACACCAAACCTCGCAGCGTGGTTGCCATTTGGGCGGCATGATCTACTATCCAAGTACCCTTTCGCTTTCGGAGGAGATGCCGTGCTTTGTGATTACCCCCCCTTACAGCTGCATGCCTTGCCCCCTGGCGCTGAAGTCGCGCAAACCGACTTGCTACAGACATGCCACTTAAAAACCAATTACCCGGCGCTGGAAG
>JAYVBU010000068.1:0-8841 GCA_043750335.1 Betaproteobacteria bacterium
TGGAACGCGGCGAGTACGGGTTGCGCAAGTGGGGGTAAGGTTGGGGCAGGATCAAGCGCGGCACAGCCGCAGAGACTCAATACAACAACAGACAAAATCAACTTAAGCACAAAGAACGTTTTTACTTAGTTTTGAATTTATGCACAGTGCCGATCAAGGTTTCGTGACCCGGATTGTCTTTAAGCGCGGAGTCCCACACTTTTTGCGCTTCATCCCTTTGCCCGGCAGCCCACAACACCTCGCCTAGATGCGCGGCGATTTCTGGGTCGGCGCGCACGCTGAGCGCCTGGCGCAAGGTGTTGATGGCCTGGGTGTAATCCTTCATACGAAATTGTAGCCACCCCATGCTATCTAAAATAAAAGCATCGTCCGGCGCGAGCTTCAACGCTTGCTCCAGCAGTTGTTTGGCTTCTTCATAGCGCGTGGTGCGATCAGCCAAGGTGTAGCCGAGCGCGTTGTAGGCATGCGCGTGGTCAGGCTTTACCTGTATCAGTTTTTTCAGGCTGGATTCCATCACGTCAATGCGATCAATTTTCTCGGCCGCCATCGCGTGGTCGTACAGTAGCTCAGGGTGGTTGGGCAATTTCTCCAGCGCTTTATTCAAAACATCGAACGCTTCTTTCAATTGCTTGGCATCGCGCAGCAAGCTGGATTCGGCTGCTGCCACTTGTGCGCGCTGTTGGTTGGTGGTGACTGCAATCTGCTGCATGTACTTGCGCGCCTCAGGCAAATCACCTTGCCGCGCCAACACGCCAGCAATGCGCAGCTTGGCCGCAAAGGCTTGGCTACCACTAACCGCCTCATACCAACGCTTGGCGTCGTCCCAACGCTTGCGCTCTTCGCTCAATTGGCCCAAATAAAAGCGCACGGCATCTTCGTCCTTTACGCCCGCCGCCAAGGCTTGGCTCAGATACGTCTCCGCCGCGTCGTACTCTTGCAGTTGCATGGAAATCAGGCCGATGGCCAACGGCACTTCTGGATTATTGGGAAAATCGGCCGCCAAGCGCGTGAATTCTTCGCGCGCCGGGCTGAATTGTTTGTCCGTCACCAAGAGCCGCGCATACGAGAGACGCATTTCGCGCGCTTGCGGAAACTCACGCAAATAGCTCATGTAATAACTGGTCGCCTTGGCGCTGGAAATGCTTTGCAACACCTGCGCTTTGAAAAGCGCAGCACCTTCCCAGTTCGGGCGCAGCGCCAAGCCATCGGTACTCGCTTTGATCGCCAATTCTTTTTCGCCCGCGCTCCATGCGGCGCGCGCCACGGCAAAATGCGCCTCGGGCAGTTGCGGGTAATCACGTGCCAAATCCTGTACTAAATTCAAGGTGGCGACTTTATTGGAATGTCGGGCAAGCAGATTGTTGAGATGTAAAAAACCGTAGCCTAGGTTTGCATTTTCTGCCGCGAGTATTTTTTGCAGATGCGGCCTTGCCTCCGCCAAGCGTCCTTTGCTCACCAGCACCCCGGCCAAAGTCTGACGCGCGCCAATTGAATCCGGCTCCAGTTGTAGCCAACGCTCCGCCGCAAGCAATGCCTCGTCAGTCAGGCGCGCATTCAGCGCGATTTGTGCAGCCCGCTCGGCAATGCGGTAATCCTGCGTCTGCTGCATCAAATCCAGATAGGCGCGCGCGGCAAGTTGCTCATCGCCGCGCTGCATGGCGATCTCTGCCAACAGAATTTCGTATAAGACCTGGTCCGTCATCACCTGCTTCGGTGGCTCAGGGCGCTTGATCTCGCGCGCGACATCTACATTCAGGCTCGGCTCAGTGCTTGCAGACTGTTTATCTGGCATCCCGGCACAAGCGCCGAGCAAACTCGTCGCAAACAACGCCGCTAAAATTTTGTACTGCATGACATGAGACATGAACTTCACCTGGTTAATTAGTGCCGCCTGTCGGCGACTACATTGAGCCAGCATAATCAGGTATATTCGCCTTGTCTAGCGCACCTCTCGCGCTAAAAAATTCCGAATGACCGAATCCGCCGACATTACCCTCTCTGCACACCGCCTGACCCGCCGTTATGGCAACGCCCTCGCTGTCACCGAGCTCGACTTGGAACTGAAACGCGGCGAAGTGCTGGGCTTGCTCGGCCCCAATGGCGCGGGAAAATCCACCACCATGCAAATGCTGACCGGCAATCTGGCCCCCAGTTCCGGCAGCGTGTCTATTTGCGGTGTCGATTTATTAGAAAATCCTCGGCTTGCCAAGGCAAAAATTGGCTACCTACCGGAAACCCCGCCCTTGTACCGCGAGATGACGGTGGATGAGTTTTTAACTTTCTGTGGCCGTCTGCACCGTGTGCCGCGCGCAGAATTAGCGCAATCCATCCAGCAAACCAAGATGCGCTGCGGTCTCGATGACATGGGGAAACGCTTGATCGCGCATCTGTCCAAAGGCTACCAGCAGCGTGTCGGCATCGCTCAAGCGATATTGCATCAACCCGATGTTGTGATTCTGGACGAGCCTACCGTGGGCCTGGACCCGAATCAAATCCGCGAGATTCGCACCTTGATTCGCGAGTTGGGCGGCAGCCACAGTGTGATTCTTTCCACCCACATCCTGCCAGAAGTCGAAGCCATCTGCGACCGCGTACAAATCATGCATCACGGCAAAATCGTCTTTGCAGACAGCATCGACGGCCTGCGCCGCTCGCGCCAGACAGAAAGTCTGCTGATCGGCTTCACGCGCCCGCCTGCGCTTGATGCGCTGCAAACCATTCCCGGCGTAAAAGCGGTGCAAGCACTAGAGGGCAATTTGATCCGCGTACTGTGCCAAACAGACACCGACCCCGCTGAAGCGATCACCCGCATGGCTGCCGACAATGATTGGGGGCTCAGCCAGCTCACGCCTGAGCGCACCAGCTTAGAAGATGTGTTTGCGGAACTCACACGCCAGGAGATTGCCGCATGATCGGCGTCATCGCTTGGAAGGAATTCCGCTCGCTATTTGCGACGCCTTTGGCGTGGATCATCCTGGCCATCATGCAATTGATTTTGGCTTGGGTATTTTTGTATCAGTTGAGCAGCTATATGGAAAACCTGCCGCGAATTCAGCAACTCGCCAACCCGCCGGGCATTACCGAGATCGTGGCTTCCGCCGTATTCGGTTTTGCTGCGATTTTGCTGTTGATGGCCGTACCACTCTTGACCATGCGCCTCTTCAGCGAAGAGCGGCGCAATCAAACGCTAACGCTGCTGCTCACCGCGCCCATCTCTACCGCGCAAATCGTGCTCGGCAAATTTGTCGGTCTCATGTTCTTCCTCGCATTAGCACTGGGCTTGGTGCTTTTGATGTCCGCATCGCTCGCGCTGGGCGGGCCCATCGACTGGGGCCTAATCGGCGCAAATAGCCTGGGCCTTTTGCTGCTGCTCGGCGCGTTTTCCGCGCTGGGGCTTTTCATCTCTAGCCTGACACAACACGCGGTGATCGCCGCCTTCGCCAGCTTCGGCGCGCTTTTGTTGTTGTGGATTTTAAACGGCATGACGCAAGACCCGAACCACCCGCTGGTGTATGTGTCACTGATGAAACATTTTGAAGGCTTCAATCGCGGCCTGATCGACACCGCAGATATCGCCTATTTATTACTGTTCGCCGCCACCTTTCTGATTCTAACCATGCGCCAGTTGGACGCGAAGCGCTTACACGGTTAGCCATGGAACTCAATCGCAAAATCAAGTTACAACTTCAGGTTCACCACTGGGTGTTCGTCATTTTATTGTTGCTGTGCGCCGGTTTACTCGGCGCAGCGTCGCGCATCTACCACAAGAGCTGGGACGTCACTTTCAATGCCCGCAATAGCCTGAGTGTGGGCAGCATCGAGTTGCTCGGCAAACTCAAAGAGCCGATCTCGGTGACCGTCTATACCGCCGTGTCGAGCGACACCGGCAAGGCGGCTGCCGATTTTCTTACGCCATACCAGCGCAGCAAGCCCGACATCAAGCTCAGCTTCATCGACCCCGCCGAGCAACCGATGCTGGCGCGCCAAGCCGGCATTCAGCGCGAAGGCGAAATGATTGTGCAAGTCGGCAAGCGTTCCGAGCATTTGGCGAGCTACAACGAATCCGCTTTCACAAATCTGTTGGTGCGTCTGGCCCGTGATAAAGAGCGCTTGGTGCTTTATCTCGATGGCCACGGCGAGCGTAAATTGGATGGCGCAGCCAATCACGATTTGGGAGACTTTGGCGCTCAGTTGGCGAGTCGCGGTTTCAAGAGCGCGCCGCTTAGTCTGGCGCTAGCGCAGGACGTGCCACATAACACATCGGTACTGGTCATCGCCGGGCCGCGCGTGGATTTGCTGCCCGCAGAAGCTGAAAAATTAAAGCAATTTATTCAGCGCGGCGGCAACCTGCTATGGCTGGCCGACCAGGAACCCCTGCACGGTTTGCAGCCCTTAGTGGAACAACTCGGCATCGCGCTCACGCCCGGCACGGTGCTCGATCCTCAAGCACAAGAGATGAAAGTCGCCCCCACCTTTGCCATCGGTGCAGCCTACGCAAGGCATCCGCTGCTCGCTAATTTCAACGTGATGACGGTCTTCCCTTTTGCGCGCGAAGTCGTCGCATTGGAAGGCGAACGCGGTTGGCGCGCTACGCCGTTAATCCAAGTCGCCGCGCGTGGCTGGCTCGAATCCGGCAAGCTGGACGACAAAGTTGTTTTTGATAAAGGTAAAGATAAACCCGGCCCGATCACGATTGCCATTGCACTTGAGCGCAGCGTTGAGGCGCGCGAGCAACGCGTAGCCGTCATCGGCAACGGCCACTTTCTCGCCAATCAATATCTGGGCAACGCGGGTAACCTCGATCTCGGTATCAATCTCATCAACTGGTTGGCGGGCGATGAAAATCTAATCGCGATCCAACCGCGCAACACCCGCGACGCGCAAGTCGAATTATCGCAAACTGCTACGCTCTCAATCGTAATCGGCTTTTTGATCGCCCTGCCTAGCGCTTTCCTGGTCGCGGGGGGTTGGGTAGGGTGGCGTCGCCGCAAGCCTTGATTTTTTTCAACGCTTTTTTGCTGATTTCTAAAATGAAATATCGTCTCTGGATCAACATCGCATTAGTGCTCGTCATAATAGCGTTGGCTTGGCTGGTTTTCTTTAAACCAGAACCGAGCAACGTGTCCAAACACAAACTCTCCGCGCTCTCCGCATCCAGCATCCGGGAAATCACCCTCACGCTGGCGCAACGCCCCAGCGTCGTGCTCAAGAAGCGCGGCGAAGCTTGGTTCGTTACCGCCCCTTTCACTGCGCGCGCCGATACGCTGCGTGTGGAGGGGTTGCTCGGCTTGCTCACCGCGCAAAGCGAGCAACGCTTTGACGTACAAGATTTGGCGCGCTTCGAGTTAGATCGCCCGCTTGCCCGCGTTAAAATCGGCGCACAAGAATTCATCTTCGGCGGTGCGCATCCGCTCACCAATCAACTCTATGTTCTGACGCAGGGCTCGGTGTACTTGGTTTCGCCTGTGTATTTTGTCGATGTCGCCAAACAGCCCACCGACTACGCCACCAAGCAATTACTCGACCCCAGCGACCCTCTGCTGGTTTTTGAATTCACCCACTTCAAACTCACGCGCAACGAAGGTAAATGGGTAAGCGACCCTGCTAATACTTCGCTCAGCCAAGACGATGCGAATAAATTTGCCGACGAATGGCGGCACGCCCAAGCGCTCGCGCTCAGCCAGCCGCGTGACTTCAAAGCCTCTGAGCGCATCACCCTGCGCTTCACCTCTGGCAAAACCCTGCAACTACAAGCCGCGCAGCAGGAGCAAGAATGGGTGGTGCTACGCGAGGACGAAAAACTCGCCTATCACTTCACCCTGGATGCGGCGCAGCGCTTGCGCGAGCCTATTAAATCTAAACCGTAAATTAGATCGCGCCTATGCCTGAACTCCCCGAAGTAGAAACTGCATTCAACAATCGAAGATAGTCTGGCGCTTTTTACGCGGCAAGCGGTGCGCGTTTAACAAGCCTCCGCGCGGTTTTGAAGCGTTGCTCAGCTTGCCACATGTCATAGGCGCTTTGCTCTGCCAGCCATAAACGCGCTTCGCCTCCGCGCTCCTTGCCCAGCCATGCTTCGATGCGCAAGGCCATTTCCGGCGAGATGGCGGCGCGGCCATTCAGTACGCGGGAAAGCGTTACACGGGCAACGTTCAATTGCTGCGCGGCGTCTGTTACGGATAACCCCAGCGCGGGTAGTACGTCATCACGCAAGGTCAGGCCGGGGTGCGGCGGGTTGTGCATTCGGCTCATGTTCAATTTCTCCTAGTGATAGTCCTGGTAATCCACTAACACAACGTCTGTACCGTCAAAGGTGAACGTCATGCGCCAGTTGCCACTAACCCACACTGAATAATGCCCCTTGAGTGCTCGCCCTTTTAGCGGGTGCAAGCCCCAGCCCGGTAGGTTAATGCCTTGGGCGTTGGTCGTTTCGTTCAGGCGGCGCAACATGGCGGCCAATCGCGGGGCGTGGGCAGCTTGAATACCGGCCATGCTGCCTTTCTCGAAAAAGGCTTTCAGGCCCTTATGCCGGAATGTCTTAATCATGCAAAACTGTATCGCGTAACGCTTCGCGTGTCAATAATGCCCCTTTACCTCCGCAAACCAGCTTGCACTGGCGTAAATTCAATTCCGACTTGTCTTTATATGCGAATATTGTTTCTCATCACAGGGCTTTTGAATGCCTGCTATCCTTCCCGCTGTCCGTTTAACTTGTGCCATGGCAACACCCCACAGTCTGAATTTGTTACCCATAATTAAGAACATTCCGGAATGTTTATCAACACAACAAACATTGGGTAAATGCTTAACCCATTATGGCAATCAACAGCGAAAAACCCTATGCCTGAACTCCCCGAAGTAGAAACCACACGTCGTGGCTTAGCGCCTCACCTGGAAGATCAGATCATTCAGTCGGTTGTGATTCGCCACCCGATGCTGCGTTGGCCTATCCCTACGCAATTGACGACACTGCTCAGCGGCAAGCGCATCCGACACATTCAGCGCCGTGGAAAATATCTACTGTTCGATACCGAGGCCGGTTGGTTGGTCGTGCATTTGGGCATGTCGGGCAGTTTGCGTGTGGTCCCGGCTGCGACGCCGCCCGAGAAGCACGATCACTTCGATCTGGTGCTACGTAGCGGGCAAGCCATGCGCTTGCGCGATCCGCGCCGTTTTGGGGCGGTGCTATGGGCGGGAGATGACGTGATGCAGCACAAACTGCTCTCGGTCCTGGGCATGGAGCCGCTGACCGATGCATTCAGCGCCGAAAAACTTTTTCAAGCCACGCGTGGACGATCGGCTGCGATCAAGTTGGTGTTGATGGATAGCCATCTGGTCGTCGGTGTGGGCAATATCTACGCGAATGAGGCCTTATTCGCCGCAAGCATCAACCCAAAGACACCAGCCCAGCGCCTGAGTTTGGTACGACTTCAACGCCTAGTCACCGCGGTAAAAGACATTTTGGCGCGCGCGATTCAAGCGGGTGGTTCGAGCCTGCGTGATTTCGTGAAAACGGATGGTGAGCCCGGCTACTTCCAGCAGGAATACACGGTTTATGGCCGCACCGATGAGCCCTGTCGCCGTTGCGGCCAAGCCATCAAGCAGATCCGCCAGGGGCAACGTTCTACTTTTTATTGCACCGCTTGTCAGCGGTAAAGACATTTCTATGAAGTTTGCATAAAATGGGCCGATAAAGACGTTGTCCTAATGTGCAACAAGCGCTTTAAGAATTTGCTGTAACACTATTGTTTATATTTAGCATTGTGCTAAATTAACCGGCATGCGATGGGGGCATCCGCTTCCCCAATCACCACGGAGAGATCATGACTCAAGACAATCTGGTCGCACACTTCGAAGCTTACAGCGCTTGGCGCGGTCAATTGCTCGATGCTATTGGCGGCCTACGCCACTGGCTGCACGAGCAGGAACTCAACGACGGCCAATCTGACCTACGCATACAACATATCCTTGATCGCTTGCATGACGACAAGCTCAACGTCGCCTTTGTCGCCGAATTTTCGCGCGGCAAATCAGAGCTCATCAATGCGATTTTCTTCGCCGACTATAAGCAACGTCTGTTGCCCTCCAGTGCTGGCCGCACGACGATGTGCCCGACCGAGCTCTTATATGATGCCAACCGCGCGCCCTGCATAATGCTGCTGCCGATCGAGACCCGCGGTACCGACACCAGCACCACTGAATACAAGCGCTACTCAGATGAATGGGTTATCTCCCCGCTGGATGTAAATTCTGGCGATGCAATGACCAGCGCGTTGTTACAAGTATCGGAAACCAAACGCGTGGCGCTGGCCGAAGCCGAACGTTTTGGCTTGTATCACCCCAACGATCAAGACAATATTTTGACAGTACACGCCGACGGCACGGTGGATATCCCCGCTTGGCGTCACGCCATCATCAATTTTCCACATCCGTTGTTGGAAAAGGGTTTGGTGATTCTCGATACGCCGGGCCTGAACGCAATCGGTACCGAGCCGGAGTTAACACTCAACCTACTGCCCAACGCTCATGCGATCCTCTTTATCCTCGCCGCCGATACCGGCGTGACCAAGAGCGATATCGAAGTTTGGCGCAACCACATCGGCAATACGCAAGGTCGGCAAAGGGGCCGCATCGTCGTCTTAAACAAAATTGACGGCATGTGGGACGACCTGAAGTCCTGGGAGGCGATTCAAGCTGAGCTGGACAACCAAGTCAGCACCACCTCGCAATTGCTCGCGCTGGACAAATCGCAGATTTACCCCGTGTCGGCACAAAAAGGCTTACTCGCCAAAGTATTACACGACGATGCTTTGCTGCATAAAAGCCGCTTGCTGGAACTCG
>JAYVBU010000069.1:0-4056 GCA_043750335.1 Betaproteobacteria bacterium
GGATTGCATCGACGAATCCATCAACACCACGACCTATTTAAAAATGCTGGAAGACGACGACCTGATGCGCTGGCACACGGTAGAAGATCGCGCCACGCGTGGCTGGTTCATGTTTGGCTGGCCACACACCACAGCCGTGATTCGCGACAAACGCTCAGGCCAACTATACGCCGTCGATTCGTGGTTTTTAGATAATGGCAAGCCGCCGTTTATCGTCCCGCTAGAAAAATGGAAAGACGGCTGGGACCCGGAAGACGGAAAATAAACCCCGCGCTTTCTGATTGACGAGAGAACATTTGTTCTCTATATTGGAGAACAAATGTTCTCCAATACGGCACCATGACCGACACCACTAAAGACGCCGATTATCTCGGCAAACTACAAGACTATTACGCCGATTGGAAAAGCCTGCCCTCCTACGCCCGGCTGTGCGATGTGCTTGGGCTGGCCTCGCGCTCGGCGGTAGGCAAGGTGCTGAACCGGCTGCGCGAAGCGGGCTTTTTAGACCGCACACCGGATGAGATTTGGGTACCGACGCCGCGTTTTTTTGATCGCCCCTTAGCCGCGTTTCGTGTACCCGCAGGCTCCCCCGCCATGGCGGGCGACGCCGGAGTCGAAGCGTTCGCAGTCGATAACTATCTCATCGGCAAACCCTCACACACCACGCTCGTTCCGGTCAAAGGCGACTCCATGATCGACGCGGGCATTTTCGACGGCGATGTCGCTGTGGTAGAAAAGCGCGTCGCCGCACACGCAGGCGATATCGTAGTCGCCATCGTCGATAATGAATTCACCATCAAAACCCTGGCGCAGGAGCGCGGCAAATATGTACTGCATCCGGCTAACCCCGCCTATCCCGTGATTCGCCCGCGCGGCCAGTTAGAGCTATTCGGCGTCGTGGTCGGCATCATCCGCAAATACCGACGTTAATCCACGATGCCACCCACGATAACCCTGGAGCGCACTGCCGCCATCCAGCGCGATCTCACCCCCGTCGATCACCCGCTAGCGGCCTTGGGCACACACTGGCCGCACGGCAAACATCCCCTGCTCACGCGCGCCGTACCCGCCGGGTTTCCCTCGCCTGCCGATGATTACATCGAAGGCTGCATCAGCCTCGACGACTATCTGGTGCGGCATAAGGAAGCGACATTCTTTCTCAGAGTCGCTGGCCACTCCATGCGCGGCCTGGGCATTTTCGACGGCGATCTACTGGTGGTGGACCGCGCACTGCAAGCCGCGCACGAAAGCGTAGTGATCGCCGTGCTCGACAACGACTTCACCGTAAAACAACTGCTACACACGCCCGGTGGCTATGTGCTGCACGCTGCGCATCCAGACTACCCCGACATCACCCTCCAACCAGAGCAAGAGCTAACGATCTGGGGCGTGGTGCGCTGGGCGATTCACCGGGTATCGGTTTAAGAAACCATTTGCCAGCGC
This sequence comes from Betaproteobacteria bacterium, assembly GCA_043750335.1. Taxonomy (GTDB): domain Bacteria; phylum Pseudomonadota; class Gammaproteobacteria; order Burkholderiales; family Thiobacteraceae; genus RBG-16-58-11. The sequence continues at coordinate 1,444 of JAYVBU010000069.1, forward strand.
GCAGCCTACCCTCCGGGGTACAGAGGACACAGAGAAAACCGGTCGCATATCCTGCTTTGCTTTTCTCTGTGTCCTCTGTGGCAAGATTTTTAACGTACTTGAATTTCCAGACTTGAATGCCGCAAACCGCCATCGCTCTCATCGACTGCAACAACTTCTACGTCTCGTGCGAGCGCGTATTTCAGCCCCGGCTTGAAGGTCGGCCCGTCGTGGTGCTGTCAAATAACGACGGCTGCGTCGTGGCGCGCTCGCAAGAGGTGCGTGATCTCGGCATCAAAATGGCCGCACCCTGGTTTCAAATACGCGAGCTCGCCGAGCGGCACGGCATCATCGCCTTCTCTTCCAACTACACCCTGTATGCCGACATGTCGAACCGGGTGATGAGCTTGCTCGCCGACTTCAGCCCACAGCAAGAGGTCTATTCCATCGACGAATGTTTTCTCGATTTCGGCGGCTTCAAATATCTCGACTACAGCGCCTACGGCCAGCGCATCCGCACCACCCTCAAACAACAAGTCGGGCTGCCGGTCTGCGTCGGCATCGCCGCCTCCAAAACCCTAGCCAAACTTGCCAATCATGTTGCCAAAAAGCGCCCCAGCTATGCCGGTGTATGCGATTTCAACAGCATAGATGCACAAACGCTCGATGCACTGTTAGACACGATTGAGGTTAATGAAGTATGGGGCGTGGGGCGGCGCATCGGCGCGCGCCTGATCGAAATGGGCATCAATACGGTGCTCGATCTCAAGCGCGCACCCGCCAAAATGATCCGCAGCCAATTCAGCGTAGTGCTGGAACGCACCGTCGCAGAACTGAACGGCGAAGCCTGTCTCACGCTAGCGGAAATCGCCCCAACAAAACAACAGATCATGGTCTCGCGTTCCTTCGGAGAATATGTTCATACGCGAGATGCCTTAGCGCAAGCCGTGGTCACTTACACCACGCGCGCCGCCGAAAAATTGCGCCGCCAAACCTCGCTCGCCGGGGCGATTCAAATCACTATCCGCACCAATCCATTCAAGGCCGATGCACCGCAATACCAGCGCAGCCTGCTAGTACCGCTACCCACACCCAGCGACGACACGCGGCAACTGGTGCGCGCCGCCCTCTTCGGCCTGCGCCGCCTCTACCGCCCCGGCTTCGCTTACCAAAAAGCAGGCGTAGTCCTCAGCGAATTGATCCCCCGCGCACAACGCCCACGCACTCTGTTCGACGACCCCGCCGCGCAGGCGCGCAGCCAATCCCTCATGCGCGTGATGGACAGCATCAACCGCAGCATGGGTGCGAACACCGTGCACTTACTGGGAGAAGGACTCGATCAACACTGGAAAATGCGCCGTGGCCACAAGACACCAAACTACACCACGCGCTTTGAGGAGATCGCGGTGGTACGTGCGGATTATTGAGTTATCCCTGTAGAGTATCGTGCGCTACGCGCGAATTATTCAGGGTCAGTCATGCCCCGACCCAGCTGCGCTACTCGGCGGCTCGCAGGAGCCCCCAAGGGCAACACCAACGGCGTTTCAACGCTTTGTGCATATTTATGATTCAACTAAAACCTAGGCACTACAAACTCCGCAACATCTCCACTCCCCACCCCACGCCAAACCCCGTGACATTCGACGCCACCGCGCCCAAGCCGCCCTCGCAACTACACGCGGATAGATCAACGTGTACCCACGGTATATCCGATTCCAAAAAGCGCATAAGGAAGCGCGCGGCGAGGATGTGATCGGCTTCGCCCTCTAGGGTGCATTGTTTAATATCGGCGATTTTGCTGTCCAACGCAGGTTCGTAGTCGGCATCGAGCGGGAAGGAATTGACGCGCTCGCTGCTAGCGCGGCCAGCGGCGACGGCGGCAGCGGCCCACGCTTCTCGGTTGCTGAAAATACCGCTATAGCGAGAGCCGAGCGCGACCGCCATGCTGCCGGTGAGCGTGGCAAAGTCGATGATCGCGGCAGGCTTGGCGCGTGACGCCAGGGTGAGCGTATCAGCCAGCACCATGCGGCCTTCAGCATCGGTGTGCATGATTTCAATCGTAGTGCCATTCAAGGCCGTAATCACGTCATTCTGTTTGTATGCTGTGGCGCTGATGTGGTTTTGAGCGATGGCGAGCCAGGCGTCAATGCCCACATTGAGTTTCAGCCGCGTGGCAGCAAGCAAAATGCCCAGCGCCACTGCCGAGCCATTCATGTCCTCATGCATACCGTGCATGTATTTGGCAGGTTTTAAATTATGGCCGCCGGTGTCAAAGCAAATCCCTTTGCCCACCAGCGCGATGCGATGTTTCGCGCCCCTGGGCGAATAGGACAGATGTACGATGGCGGCGTCTTGTTCATGACTGCCCTGCGCCACGGCGGTGAATGCGCCTGCGCCCATTTTTTTCAGGCGCTTGAAGTCGTATTCGCGCACTTTCCAGCCTTGTGCGCGCGCTATTTTTTTGACCCGTGTGCGGTAGTGCCCTGGCGTCAATTCGTTTGGCGGCAGCATGGTCAGCTCGCGCGCCAGGGTATTGCCTTCCGCCACCGCACGCACCTGCGCATAGTGGTCACGGGATTGCGCGCCATGTACGACGATTTTTTTTACTTGTGCAGGCGCGGGCTTTTTCTTGCG
>JAYVBU010000070.1:0-4035 GCA_043750335.1 Betaproteobacteria bacterium
CTGATGCGTATTCGCATGGTGCCTTTGTCCAGCATTACCGAACGCCTGCACCGCATCGTGCGCCAAACGGCGAAGGACGTGGACAAAAAAGCGATCCTCAAAGTCGAAGGCGAAAACGTCGAGTTGGATCGTTCGGTGTTGGAAAAAATGACTGCGCCGTTCGAGCATTTGCTGCGCAACGCGGTGGCGCACGGCATCGAAGCTGCGCGCGAACGCGAACATGCTGGTAAGGAGCAGACAGGCAGTATCGAGCTTCGCGCGCGGCAAGAAGGCAACGAGGTCGCGTTGGTCATCCGTGACGATGGCGGCGGCATCGACTTGGAGCGTGTGCGCGCGAAAGCCATAGAACAGGGCCTGATCGGCGCAGATGAGGACGTTCCCGCCGGTAAGCTGACCGAGCTGATTTTCCAAGCGGGTTTTTCCACAGCATCGGAAATTACCCAAGTATCGGGCCGTGGTGTAGGCATGGATGTGGTGCGCAATGAAATTGCCAGCCTGGGTGGGCGGGTCGAGGTCGATTCCGAAAAAGGCAAAGGAACTACCTTTACCATCTATCTGCCACTTACCTTAGCGGTAACCCAGGTCGTCACGGTGAGCGCGGGAGAAAACCAATTCGCGCTGCCGTCCTCCATGGTGGAACAAGTACAGGAATTGAAAGCCGCCAAGTTGGCTGAAGTTTATAAGGCGGGCCGGGTTGATTGGCTTGGCAACACCTATCCCTTGTTTTACCTGCCCCGTCTGCTGGGCGATATGGAGGCTACGCCGGAGGCTAAAGCGCATTCCTCCGTGATACTGTTGCGTAGCGGTACGCATCGCGCGGCCGTTCACGTGGATGGTATGCGAGGCAACCAAGAGGTCGTGGTGAAAAATATCGGGCCGCAATTGGCGCGTGTTTCAGGCATCTCCGGCGCGACCGTGCTGGGTAATGGCGAGATCATGCTCATCATCAATCCGGTGCAGCTCGCGAACCGCGAAATGCCGCATGCCGCAGCGGGTCAGCCGGTCATCGTATCCAAGCAAGCAGAGTTGGTCACTGCCCCTGTCATTATGGTGGTGGACGATTCGCTCACCGTGCGAAAAATTACGGGCAGATTGTTATCGAAAGAAGGCTACCAAGTCGTGACCGCCAAAGACGGCGTGGACGCCTTACAACAATTGCAAGAATACCGCCCGACGGTGATGTTGGTAGATATCGAAATGCCGCGCATGGATGGCTTCGAGCTGACCAAAAATGTGCGTGGCGACGCTGTCACCGCCAATATCCCCATCATCATGATTACCTCGCGCACCGCCGAAAAACACCGCAACTATGCGCGCGAACTTGGCGTGAACGTGTATCTGGGCAAGCCCTATCAGGAAGAAGAGTTACTCTCGCACATTGCGCATTTTGTGCAGCAAGCCGCGAAACTACCAGCTTGAATTCCATCTACAAGGGCGAGGCATGCCTCGCCCGCGTCCGCTTTCTCGCTTTAAGGGTGCGACCAATCCACGATTCCCAAATAATAAGTCCCTAGCACCACCCCGCCGAACACGATGCGATACCAAGCAAAAGGCACGAAGGTGTGGCTAGAGACGAATTTCAACAGACCTTTCACGGTCAACATCGCGGCGATGAAGGCAGCGACGAAGCCGACCGCAAATACGGGCAAATCATCCAGGCGCAGCAGCGCCCAATTTTTATAAACGTCGTACACCGTCGCCGCCATCATGGTGGGGATGGCGAGGAAGAACGAAAATTCCGTCGCGGTACGGCGTGACAGGCCGAAAACCAAGCCGCCCATGATGGTCGCCCCGGCGCGCGAGACGCCAGGAAACATCGCGATGGATTGCGCGAAACCGACCGACAGCGCCTCGCGCCAGGACATGTCCTCCACATTATTGAAACGCGGCTGGTAGGCGCGTTTCTCGATGTAGAGAATCAATATTCCGCCGACGATCAGGGCCGCTGCCACAGTGATGGGGTTAAACAAATATTCCTTGATCGTGCTGTGAAATAAAAATCCCAGCACCAGCGCCGGTAAAAACCCAACAAAGATCAACGTAGCAAACCGTTGCTGTAGCGGGTCGGCGCGTAAGCCGACGACGACTTGGCCAATACGCGCCCGAAAGTCCCAGCACACCGCCAAAATCGCCGCGAGCTGAATCACGATTTTAAAAACTTTACTTTGTTCGTTGTTGTAATTGAGTAAATCGCCCACCACGATCAAATGTCCGGTGGAAGAAATGGGCAGAAATTCGGTGACGCCTTCGACGATACCGAGTACTAGCGCTTTAAGCAGCAAGATGAAATCCATGAATGCATTCCGGGTAAATTGAAAGCGCCATTATACGGTTAGCCGTCGGTGCTGCGCATTAGCGCACAAATGCAAAGGGCCCCTTTCGGGGCCCAATTCGCAGCATAGAGTGCGTTTAAGAAGCGGAACCGTACACCTTTTTCTTATCCAGCTCGTAGCTCCAAGGCAGGCCGTCGTTTTTCCAGCCATTCACGCTGCGCGTGCCCTTTAAGGGGCCGTCGGATGCGATATCACCTTCATAACCCTCCGTGACCGAATACACCTTGGTGTAGCCCAGCTTGGCCAGCAGATTAACCGCCAGCGCGCTACGGTCGCCGGAACGGCACATCAGAATGACCGGGTCAGTTTTGGCCAAGCCCTTGTCTTTTAAGCGGCGCTCGACTTCAGCGGCGAAATTTGAATTCGGTACCAATTTGAAGTTTTTTCCGGCGTCGTTCCATTCTGGCCACTCCGCGTTTTGCATGTAGGGGATATTGGCGTCAACCAGGGTGGACATACCGAGAAATTGCGCTTCTTCGCGGCTGCGAACATCCAGAAACAGTGTCTTGGCGGCGTTTTCCTGCATAAATTTCATCGCCTCTGCCGGGTGGAAATATAACCCTAAGGCAGTCACTTTTTTCTTCGGGAGATTGTCCCACTCGCCTGCGAAGCTGACGGAGACCGCGCCGAGGTTCAGGAGCAGCGTGAAAAGGGTAAGCGCCAAAAGCTTTTTCATTTCTTGGTTTTCCTTCAGTGGATGAGTATAGAAGGAAATTATTATAGACTAATGGTCAGCCAATGTGGCATGAAGATGCCACAGAATTATTTTATACATCAATAAGTTATGACAAAAGCAGTGTTACGGCAAGTGTGTGCTTAGGGCGTCGGGGGCGAAGCAAAATTCGCCCCCAGCAAATTTATGTTTTCAGATAAATTTCCGCGCCCTGCCGCACGAACTCAATCGCTTTTACTTCCATGCCCTTGGCCAACGCTTCTTGTTCACTCACCCCCTGGCTCGCGGCGAATTCGCGCACGTCCTGGGTGATTTTCATGGAGCAGAAATGGGCGACTTTGGCTGAATCCTTGGGCAGGGTTTCGTCGTGGAATTCACGCGCCTTGTCCGGGTCAAGGCCTAGGTTGAATTGGTCCTCCCAGCGGAACTCGAAACGTGCTTTAGAGAGCGCATTATCGCGAATCTGCGCGCCAGGGTGACCCTTGGCCAAGTCGGCGGCGTGGGCGGCGATTTTGTAGGCCATGATGCCGTCTTTCACGTCGTTTTTGTTGGGCAGACCCAGGTGCTCTTTGGGTGTGACGTAACACAGCATCGCCGTGCCATACCAGCCGATTTGCGCGGCACCAATGGCGGAGGTGATGTGGTCGTAGCCGGGCGCAATGTCGGTGGTAAGCGGGCCAAGCGTGTAGAAAGGCGCTTCGTCGCACCACGCCAATTGCAAATCCATATTTTCTTTGATGAGCTGCATGGGCACGTGGCCGGGGCCTTCGATCATCACTTGGCAATCGTGCTTCCAAGCGATTTGGGTGAGTTCGCCCAGGGTCTTGAGTTCGGCCAGTTGTGCTTCGTCGTTGGCATCGTAGATCGAGCCGGGACGCAGGCCATCGCCTAGGCTGAAGCTCACGTCATAGGCCTTCATGATGTCGCAAATATCTTCGAAGTGCGTGTAGAGGAAGCTCTCTTTATGATGCGCTAAGCACCATTTAGCCATGATGGAGCCGCCGCGCGAGACGATGCCGGTCATGCGCG